>NZ_JBMNDR010000020.1:0-97632 GCF_052543235.1 Streptomyces sp. SAS_272
CACGGACCCGGCGACACCACCCCCCAGGTCATCCGATCGACAGAGGGGACACAGTCATACCGGGCCCGGAGGCCAGCGGCCCCATTGCAGGACCGCGAAAAACATAACGGGGGGGGGCTGCCGGGTGACCGGAGGCGACCGGGACGTGTGCAGCCGCTGAGGTCGCCCGGTCGGGGGGCGACGGCTGAACTCGGTGCCCCGGCCCGGGCGGTGAGACGGGAGCCGGGTGACCGGAGTGGCGTCGGGGGGACGCACACGTCGCATGCTGCGGGAAATCCAGTGGCGTTCGGCTGGTGGGTGTCCCTATCCTGAGTGAGCCTTGCGCGGGGCCGACGGCCGCCGCTGCTCCTCGGAAACGAAACGGAGGTGTGACCCATGACTGTCGCCTCGAAGGGCGCTGTCCGCAGCGACCAGACGATCGTTCACACCACCTCCGCGGTCTCCGGCTGACATCCTTCCTCTTCGCTTCGCGCGGGTAAGCGTTTTCGCGCCGCCGAACACTGCCGGGATCGCCCTGTGAAGGGTTTTCCTTGTCTTTCCCCGTTTCTTCGGCTTCCTCCGCGTCGGCCGCCGGCTCCGCGGTGTCCCGTACTTCTGTTTCCGGATCTCCGGGTTCTGCGTCTCTGGGGCCCGCGTCTCCGGGTCCCGCGTCTCTGGGTCCCGCGTCTCCGGGTTCCACACCCTCCGCCGCCGGTACTGCGGTAACCGGTTCCTCGGTTTCCGGTTCTTCGGTTTCGCGTTGTTCGGCTTCCGGTTCCTCGGAAGCTGTTGCTGTCCAGGCGGCTTCCGTTCCGCAAGCGGTTTCGCCGCATCCGCTCACCCCGTACGGCTGGGACGAGGACTGGGCGGCTGCTTTCGCTCCTCACGCCGCACAGGGGCTCCTGCCGGGCCGTGTCGTACGGGTCGACCGCGGCATGTGCGACGTCGTCACCGAAACCGGTGTCGTCCGGGCCGACACAGAGTTCGTCGTCCCTCACGACCCGATGAAGGTCGTCTGCACGGGGGACTGGGCGGCCGTCGATCCCGAAGGCAGGGATCCGCGTTACGTGCGGACGCTCCTCCCACGTCGGACCGCCTTCGTGCGCTCAACCTCCTCCAAGCGGTCCGAGGGGCAGATCCTCGCCGCCAACGTCGACCACGCCGTCGTCGCCATGTCACTCGCCGTTGAGCTCGACCTCGGCCGGATCGAACGATTCCTGGCGCTGGCCTGGGAGTCGGGCGCTCAGCCCGTCGTCGTACTCACCAAGTCGGACCTGGTGCCCGACCCGGTCGCGTTGTCCCACCTCGTCGAGGACGTCGTGGCCGGCGCGCCCGGAGTGCCCGTCCTCACCGTCTGCGCTCGCGCCGGCGAGGGCGTCGGGGAACTGGCCGACATCCTGGGGCGCGGCACCTCCGTGCTGCTCGGAGCGTCCGGCGCGGGCAAGTCGACGCTCGCGAACGCCCTGGTGGGCGCCGACGTGATGGGCGTCCAGGCCATCCGCGACCAGGACGGCAAGGGACGTCACACCACCACGACCCGCAATCTGCTGCCGCTGCCCGGCGGGGGCGTCCTCATCGACACGCCCGGTCTGCGCGGGGTCGGCCTCTTCGACGCCGGCGCCGGGGTCGGACGGGTCTTCTCGGAGATCGAGGAATTCGCGCGGGGCTGCCGCTTCCACGACTGCGCGCACGAGTCCGAGCCGGGATGTGCGGTGCGGGCGGCCGTCGACGAGGGGGAGCTGTCCCACCGGCGGCTGGAGAGTTACCGCAAACTCGTCCGTGAGAATCAGTGGATCGTCGCCAAGTCCGACGCCCGGCTGCGCGCCGACGTCCGACAGGACTGGAAGCGCAGGCAGGCCGAGGGCCGCGCGGCCGGCGAGGCCAAGCGCGGCCGCGGCCCATGGCGGCCCGCTCCCCCGCGGTGACGTCGGTCGGCGGACGTCGGTCGCCGGCTGCCGGTAGCCGGTAGCCGGGCGCCGGTCGCTGGGCCTGACATGCGGCGGCGCGGGCTTCGGCCGGGCGGCTTGGGCTCACGTCCGGCGGCAGGCTCCGAGCCAACCCGGGCTGTCGAGGCTCACGGTGGACGGTGGTGGCGTCGAGCCGGGTGTCCGGGCTCATGCCCGACGGCGTGGCTCGGTCCGGGCGGTCGGGGCCGAGAACTACGTCAGACGGCATGGCTCGGAGCCGGGCGATCGGAGTCGGCGTCGACGGCATGGCGGGCGAGGACCATGGCGGACGCCGGACGTGAAACGGTGGTAACGGGTTTCCGAAGGCCGGAACAGGTTGCCCGTCTCGTAACGAGACGTTGCTCCGCGTCGGCCGACCGGTCGGCTGGTAACTGTTTCCCTCGATTTCCGTCCATCAGCGTCACGTCCGATTTCCGCTAGCAGTGCCGCCGTCGCGGGCGAAGACTGGGACACATGACGGACCAGGAAAACCGTTACGAGGCGGTTCGCAGCAGGGACGCCCGGTTCGACGGCGAGTTCTTCTTCGCCGTCGAGACCACCGGCATCTACTGCCGGCCCAGCTGTCCCGCCGTGACACCGAAACGCCGTAACGTGCGTTTCTTCGCGACGGCCGCCGCCGCGCAGGGCTCCGGATTCCGGGCCTGCCGGCGGTGCCGGCCGGACGCTGTCCCGGGTTCGGCGGACTGGAACGCGCGTGCCGACGTCGTCGGCCGGGCCATGCGGCTGATCGGTGACGGTGTCGTCGACCGGGAAGGCGTCCCCGGGCTCGCCGTACGGCTCGGCTACAGCGCACGTCAGATCCAGCGTCAGCTCACCGCCGAACTGGGCGCGGGACCGGTCGCCCTCGCCCGGGCGCAGCGCGCGCACACCGCGCGGCTCCTGCTCCAGACGACCGGCCTGCCCGTCACGGAGATCGCCTTCGCGGCCGGCTTCGCCAGCGTGCGCCAGTTCAACGACACCGTTCGTGCCGTGTACGCGTCCACTCCGACCGAACTGCGGACCGCGGGGCGCACGACCGGCCGTACCGCAACCGCACCCGCCGCCACTCCTTCCGCCGGGATTTTGCTGCGGCTCGCCCACCGCGGCCCCTACCACTGCGCCGCCGTGTTCGACCTGCTGGACCGGCAGGCGGTGGCGGGAGTGGAGGAGGTGAGCGGGCCGGCCGGCCGTCGCATCTACCGCCGTACGCTGCGGCTGCCGTACGGCACCGGGATCGCCGCCGTGAGCGAGTGTGCGGGCGGGCGCGCGGGACGCCCTGGCCGGTCGCCGGCCGTGCACCCCGGCGGCTGGCTCGACGCCCGGCTGCACCTCAGCGACCCCCGCGATCTCACCACCGCCGTCCAGCGGCTGCGGCGGCTGTTCGATCTGGACGCCGACCCCTATGCCGTCGACGAGCGGCTGGGTGCGGATCCACAACTCGCGCCGTTGGTCACCGCGCGACCCGGGCTGCGCGCGCCGGGGGCGGCCGACCCGGAGGAGTACGCGATCCGGGCGCTCGTGGGACGAGCGGAGGCCGAAAGACTCGTACGCGCTTACGGCACGGTTCTCGACGCACCCTGCGGGTCCCTCACCCGCCTCTTTCCCGACCCCGCGGTTGTGGCGGAGGCCGAGCCCGAGAGCCCTGCGGGCCCGCTTGCCGCGGCACTCGCCGACGGCGCCGTGCGCCTGGACGCCGGCGTCGACCGGGACGACGCCCAGGAGGCGCTGCTCGCCCTGCCCGGCCTGGACGTCGGCACCGTCGCGGAGATCCGTGCCCGTGCTCTCGGCGACCCCGACGTCGCGCCACCCGGCGTGGACGCGCTCGACACCTGGCGTCCGTGGCGCACGTACGCCGCGCACCACCTGCGCATTGCGGAGGAACGATGACCGAACCGGCCGTCCTGACCGAACTGACACACTCGACGAAGCCGACGTACCCGATGGAGCCGACCCACCCGATGAACTCGTCGCCCTCGATGCCTCCGCCACAATTCGGATGCGCCATGGAAACCGCAGAAGACGTAGACGTAGAAGACGTAGAAAACACGGAAAGTGTAGAAAACGCGGAAAGTGCAGAAAACACAGGAACCGCAGAAAACACAGAAACCGTGCGGCCGGCACGCCCGGCAGCCCTGGCAGGCCTGACGGGTCCGGTAGGTCCGACGCCGAACGGCCCTACGTACTGGGCTCACGTGGAGAGCCCGCTCGGCCTGCTGCTGCTCACCGCGGACCCCGACGGAGCGCTGACCAGCCTCTCCATGCCCGGACAAAAGGGTGGACGAACCGTCCAGGAGGACTGGCGGCACGATCGCGGGCCCTTCCGCCCGGCCGAGGAGCAGCTTGCCGCCTACTTCGCTGCGGAGCTGAAGGAGTTCCGGCTGCCGCTGCGCAGTGAGGGCACCGCGTTCCGCGAGCGCGTGTGGGCCGCCCTGGACTCCGTCCCGTACGGCGCGACCACGACGTACGGCGAGGTCGCCGCCCGGCTCGGGGCGTCGCGGATGGCCGTACGGGCCGTCGGAGGGGCAGTGGGGGCGAACCCGCTGCTCATCGTGCGCCCCTGTCACCGGATCATAGGCGCCGACGGCTCCCTGACCGGGTACGCCGCAGGCCTCGACCGCAAGGTGCGCCTGCTGACGCTGGAGGGATCCGTCCGGGCGCAGCTCTGACCGGCCGGTCCCGTCCTGTGCAGTCCCATCTTGCCTTGCCTTGCCTTGCCCTGCCTTGCCCTGCCGGGTCGGCGTCGCCGCCGGGGGCGCCCGGGCCGTGCCCACCAATGCCGGAGGCGCCAAGCCGTGCCCACTGTGTCGGCAATGTGAGGCGGTGCCCACTGTGCTGTTCGCAGAGATCGGGGGCGTCGAAGCTCGAGACTGTCCGAGGGCTCCGCTGTCGGACGGCGCGGCCATACCTCCGCACCGCGCGGCCGTACCTCTGCATCGCGTGAAGCCGTACCTCCCTACCGCGTGGCCGTACTCCCCACGCTGTGGCCGTACGCCCTGGCGGGCATCGTGGCGGGACGTCAACCCCACAGCACCGCACCCAGCCATGCGCCCATGATCAGCAGACAGGTGAACAATTCCGCGAGGACGCTGGAGCCGCCCGAGCGCATCGCTCTGCGCAGGGCGGCCCGCGCTTCGCCGTGGCGGCCCAGGCGAAGGCGTTCGGAGAGATAGACGCCACCCATGAACCCGGGGATGGCGCCGAACACGGGGACCAGGAAGAAGCCGAGGAACGCGCCGAGTCCGGCGTACACCGCCATTCGGGGGGTCGCGCCGCTCGCGCGCAGCCGCCGGGGCGGCAGGGACCAGCGCACGACCTGCGACACGAGCAGGGCCACCGTGGCGCCCACCAGCACGGCCCAGGCCACCGGCTGCGGATCCTCCAGCGCCCACCACAGGATCGCGGCCCACACGAGCCACGACCCCGGCACGCCGGGCACCAGCACTCCGCACAGGCCGAGCAGGACAACCAGTCCGACCAGCAGGAGTTCCCACACTCCCATCTGCCCAGCGTGCCCGAGCTGGAAAGAACGCGCAGGTCAAGAGGTGGTGCCGGGAGCGTTGCCGCGGTCAGCGCTCGCGGGTCACCCAGCCGCGCTCGTACGCGTGCCAGCCCAGCTGCAGCCGCGTCGACGCCCCTGTCAGTTCCATCAGCCGCTTCACCCGGCGTTGCACGGTCCGCAGTCCGAGATCGAGCTGCTTGGCCACGCTGGCGTCCGTCATCCCGGCGAGCAGCAGGGAGAGAATCTCCAGGTCGGCGGTGTCGGGACCGTCCGGCCCCTGCTCGGCGACACCGACCGCGCCGCAGCGCAGCGGCAACGCGACCTGCCACACCGACTCGAACAGGCTGGACAGCAGCTCCAGCAGCCCGCTGGCGTGGACCACCAGGGCGGCAGGCTCGGCCGAGCCGGCGTTCAACGGCACGAGCGCGAGCGAGCGGTCGGCGACCACCAGCTTCGTCGGCACCTCGTCCACCACCCGCACCTGCTCGTCCCGGCCCAACGCGGCAGTCACCTCCGTCATGCCGTTGGGCTGGTCGAGTACGGCCCGTTCCACGACGACGCGGTAGCGCACCCCACGGGCAGTCGCCTGTTTCTCCGCATCGTTCTCGCTGCCGGTCACGGCCACCGTGGTGCCGGTGACCAGGGCGCACACCTCGTGGCTCGCCCCGAGCTGGATCTGGAGGAAGCGCTGGGCGACGGCGGCGGCGCCCGTCACGACCTCGACCAGATCGTGCACCGCCGGCTCGGTCGACGTCGCCCGGTACTCCTCCGCGAGCTGCGCCGCCGTCAGCTCGGCCTTCTCCAGTTCGTGACGCTGCTGGGTGAGCAGGGCGCCCAGGGCGACGCCCGGAGGAGCGGCGACCCAGCGTCCGGGACGGCCCGAGGACTGAGCGGCCAGGCCGTGCCGCTCCAGTCGGCGCAGGGCGCACTCGGTGTCGTGCTCGCCGAGGGTCAGCCGGCGTGCGAGGTGGGGCACGTCTGCCGCCCCTACGGACACCAGCTCCCGGTATGCCGACTCGTGCGTCTCGTCGAGCCCTATCGCTCTCAGCATCAGGCGCCGGCCCTCCCTTTCGTTTCCCACGTTTCATGAGTGTTTCTGGCGGCCCTGTGGTGTGACGTCCCCGTAACTGGCGGGAAACAGCCACGGCGTAAACCCGCCGCCGTACATCATCGCCGTACCGCCGGTCACTCTGCCAAGGTGTGGGCGACGGCGGAAACCCGTGATCATCCACTGAAATCCACAGAGGATCTCCGGGAACGCCGTGCGGGCCCGGAACGATCGGTCGCCATGCCGTGCTCCGAGGTCCCCGACGAACGTGATCCGGACTCTTGACGCGCGCAGGGGCGCACAGGGGATATGAGACCGGATCACCCATGTCGCCGGACGGTTCTCCCGTGGGGGGTGGAACCGTCCGGCGACTCTTTTGTCCCCTCTGGTCGCACTGGTGTGCAGAACTTCGCTCGGCGTGCTGTCCGATGTGATCAGCCGGGACGGATTTTGCGGATGCCCCGTTTTCATACGGCCCGTGCGGTGGACAATCAGGGGCATGAGTCAGCAGGGGGGAAGGCCCACCGGTCACGAGGACGACTGGTGGGGGCAGTTGTACGACGACGCCATCGAGGACACGGGACCCGCACCCGCCGCCGACTCCCTGGACGACCGCTTCGCCTCGGCCGCGGGAGCGGTGCGCTCCGAGGGCGCGGCCGAGAGAGCGGACAGGGGGGAGGAGGGCGGCACGGGCGGCGGCGGTCCCGCGGGCGGTGCGGGTGCTGTGCGCGGTGCGGGTCGTTCGGGTCGTGCGGGCGATACGGGACGCATGGGCGAGGGGCGCCGCGCGGGCGGCACCGGTGGTCCGGACGGTACGACGCAGGGCTTGGACGCGGCCGCCGGCGCCGAGTACGGGAATGTGCTCGGCATCGGGTCCGAGAACGCGTACCAGCCCGCGTCCGAGCCCGGGGGCGGCTTCTCTTCCGGCTCCCGCGGCATGAGCTCTGTGTCGGACCCGCGCGACGGGCGCAGCGGTCCTGGTGGGGGCGTCGACTGGTGGACTTCGCCGGACGACGGCGCGAGGGCGGGAACGCCGTCGGCAACCGGTTCCCCGGTGCCGCCGCCGCGAGGTCGACCCGCCGCCCGACCCGTTGCGGGATCGCTTTCTGACACCGTTCCTGATCCAAGTCGACAACCTGTTTCTCAGCCCGTTTCTCAGCCGGATGGGAATCCCGTTCCTGCGCCCGGTTGCGAACCGGATTTCCCGTCGGGTGCCGAGCCAGGCGGCGAATCCGGTGCCGAGACCGATTCCGGGCACGATGCCCCAGCTGTTTCGGGGCCTGCGGCCGGGCGTGGCGCTGCCGAAGGCGGCGGCGGGAGCGCTGCAGGCCGGAATCCGCGAAACCTGCCGGTGCAGGGAAGCGCTGTCGAAACGGGTTCGCACGGCGACGACGAAGAAAGGCCTTTGGACGCGCGTGCAGTGCCCGGCGCGGAAACAATCCGTGCGGAAACGGTTGCCGACGCAGGTGCGGCTCCTGCCGGGGACGCAGCCGGTGTCGCCGCGGGAGCCGCTTGGCAGGGCCGGCACCGCGCTCCCTGGGAACCGCCGTCCGACACCCCGCCCAGTCCCTCGAACGTCCCCTCAGGCCCCCTGCCACCGGGGTTCGCCGAGCGGTCGTCCCCAGACCCCGGTACGTCCCCGGATCCCGGTACGTCCCCGGATCCCGGTACGTCCCCGGATCCCGGGCCGTCCGTGGCCAGCGCCCCCGCGTCGGCGGAGACGGCGTCCGCCGCCGCAGGACCGCCGACGCCGGTCCTGCCGCCCGCGCCGGCCGGCCCGCCCCCGACACCGGCCGCCTCCGCCGCCGAACCGCTCAGCGCTCGCGGCGCCCTCGGAGCCCCACCGCCGCCCAGTGTGCCGCCCCGTCCGACACACGTCCCGCCGCCTCCGACCGCCCCCACTGTCCATGCCGACGGCACAGCAGCACCCCTGACGGTCACCGGCTCCCCGGCCGCCGCAGACTCCCCGGCCGCCCCCGACGCCGTGGCCGCTCCGAGCGCTCGGGCCGCCGCCTCCTCGCAGGGGCTTCCGACACCCGAGCGCGCGCCCGGCGTCGGCGGCCCTCCCGATCCCCGGAGCGATTCCGTGCCGGAGTCCGGTCATCCGCCCACGGTTCCCGCGTTCCCTGCCCTGCCTCCCGACCCCACCCCCGGCCTCGCCCTCAAGGACTACGTCGGCTCCGGGCCGCCCACATACGACTCCGAGCCCACCGCTCTGCCTCCCGCCGATCCGGACGAGCTGGACGATCTGGTCGCCGACACCGTCCTGGACGGGGCACGGTACGGGGCGTGCGCGTTGCGGGCCGTGTCCGTGCGGGGGGATTCCGCGCGCTACCGGGGCGAGCCGCGCCGCGACTCGCTTCTCACCGCCCGCTTCGGCACAGGGGAGCATGCGCTGATCCTCGTCGCGATGGCGACCGGCGCCAGGGCGACGCCGGGAGCGCACCGGGCGGCCGCCGAGGTCTGCCAGTGGATCGGTCGCGCCGTGGGCCGCAGTCACGTCCGACTGGCGGAGGACATCCGCGCGGCCCGGCGCGGCGACCTGAAGTCGGGCCTGCACCGCCTCACCGACCGCAGCCTCGGCCGGCTCCGCGCCGGCGCCGCAGAGCAGGGCCTCGAACCGGAGGAGTACGCGGCCACGCTGCGCTGCCTCCTCCTGCCCGCCGACCCCGACTGCCGCACGCGCGTGTTCTTCGGCGTCGGAGGCGGCGGACTGTTCCGGCTGCGCGGCGGCGTGTGGCGGGACATCGAGCCACGGGTCGGCGAGATCGCCGGCGCGCCCGTGGTCGGGTTCGGTTCGCTGCCCGCCGAGACGCCCGAGGGAGACCGGCTCACCATGGACCTGGGCGTCCCGACGCCCCCGAACCCCTACGACCCTGCCCCCGAGCGGCCCCGTGAACCGTTCCGCTTCCGTGCCTCGGTCGCCCGCCCGGGGGACACGCTCCTGATGTGCACCGCGGGCTTCGCCGACCCCCTGCGCGGCGAGCCGGACCTGTCCGCCTATCTGACGGGGCGCTGGTCGGGTCCCACTCCGCCCGGCCTGGCGGCCTTCCTCGCCGACACCCAGGTGAGGGTGAAGGGCTACGCCGACGACCGGACCGCGGCCGCCGTCTGGGAGGCGTGAGCGGCCGGTCGCGGCCACTGTGGAGGGGAGAACCCGGCAGCGACCGAAAGGTGCGTCGACCCATGGCCAAGCAGAACGTCGCCGAGCAGTTCGTGGACATCCTCGCCCGCGCGGGAGTGCGGCGCCTCTACGGCGTGGTGGGCGACAGCCTCAACCCCGTGGTGGACGCCGTGCGCCGCAACCCCGCCATGGACTGGGTCCACGTCCGCCACGAGGAGACGGCCGCCTTCGCCGCCGGCGCGGAAGCGCAGATCACCGGGAGGCTGGCCGCGTGCGCGGGCTCCTGCGGGCCCGGCAACCTCCACCTCATCAACGGTCTCTACGACGCCCACCGCTCGATGGCACCCGTCCTCGCCCTCGCCTCGCACATCCCCTCCAGCGAGATCGGACTCGGCTACTTCCAGGAAACCCATCCGGACCAGTTGTTCCGCGAATGCAGCCACTACTGCGAGCTGATCTCCAGTCCGAAACAGATGCCCCGGCTGTTGCACACCGCCATTCAGAACGCGGTCGGCCGCAGCGGCGTCAGCGTGGTGTCGCTTCCCGGTGACATCGCCGATCAGCCCGCCCCGGAGAAAGCAGTCGAAACCGCTCTCGTCACCTCCCGTCCCACGGTACGGCCGGGCGACGCCGAGATCGACGCGCTCGTCGAGATGATCGACGCAGCCGACAAGGTGACCCTCTTCTGCGGAAGCGGCACAGCCGGCGCGCACGCCGAGGTCATGGAGTTCGCCGGAAAGGTCAAGTCCCCGGTGGGACACGCCCTGCGCGGCAAGGAATGGATCCAGTACGACAACCCTTACGACGTCGGAATGAGCGGCCTCCTCGGCTACGGAGCCGCGTACGAGGCCACGCACGAGTGCGACCTCCTGATCCTCCTCGGAACGGATTTCCCGTACAACGCCTTCCTCCCCGACGACGTGCAGATCGCGCAGGTCGACGTACGGCCCGAGCATCTCGGCCGCCGCTCCAAACTGGACCTCGCGGTGTGGGGTGACATACGCGAGACGCTGCGCTGCCTCATTCCGCGCGTACGGGCAAAAGAGAGCAGGCGCTTCCTCGACCGGATGCTGAAGAAGCATGCCGATGCGCTGGAGGGGGTGGTGAAGGCGTACACACGGAAAGTGGAGAAACACGTTCCCATCCACCCCGAATACGTTGCAGCCGTCCTCGACGAAGTCGCTGACGAAGACGCCGTGTTCACGGTCGACACGGGCATGTGCAACGTCTGGGCGGCGCGTTACCTCACGCCCAACGGCCGCCGAAGGGTCATCGGCTCCTTCACCCACGGCTCGATGGCGAACGCCCTGCCGATGGCGATCGGCGCACAGTTCACCGACCGCCGCCGCCAGGTGGTCGCGATGTCCGGGGACGGCGGTTTCTCCATGCTCATGGGCGACTTCCTGACCCTCGTCCAGTACGACCTGCCCGTGAAGGTCGTACTCTTCAACAACTCCTCACTGGGAATGGTGGAGTTGGAGATGCTGGTCGCCGGTCTGCCCTCGTACGGCACCGCCAACAAGAACCCCGACTTCGCGGCCGTGGCGCGCGCCTGCGGGGCTCACGGCGTGCGGGTCGAGAAGCCCAAACAGTTGGCCGGAGCCCTGCGGGACGCATTCCGGCACAAGGGCCCGGCTCTCGTCGACGTCGTCACCGACCCCAACGCCCTGTCCATCCCGCCGAAGATCAGCGCCGACATGGTGACCGGGTTCGCCCTGTCCGCCTCGAAGATCGTCCTCGATGGCGGAGTGGGCCGGATGCTGCAGATGGCCCGCTCCAACCTGCGCAACGTGCCGCGTCTTTGACGGCGCGCTCGGGCAGGCGAGCCGCCGGTACGGTGGGCCGTCGGTCACACGGCCCTTCGACCACAACGGCTTCGGTCACACCGGCCTTGGGCCACACGGGGTGTCGGTCGGACGGGCTGTCGGCTTGGTGGGCCGTCGCGGCGAGCGCCGGCGTCGTCGGCAGGGGTCATTCGACTGCCGGGACCCATTTCCGCTCGCCTTCGTCCGAGCCGTACCAGTAACGCGGCAGCCCCTTGATGCCGCTCGTGCGGAACGGGCGGCCGTGGTCGTCGATGCGCACGGTGCCGGTACGGCCCTGCGAAGACCAGTCCAGCTCGAGGTACCAGTTGCAGTCGCAGTTCTCGGTCTGAGCCGTGACGAGCAGCACCTCCGGATCCTTGCTCGACACGCGGTAGGGCAGGCTCACCGCGGGGATCGGCGTGCCCGCGTCGTTGCCGGCGACCGAGCGCGCCACGGGGCGGTCCTTGTCCAGGTCGACCGCGAAGTAACGCTTGCTGAGCGAGCCGCCGCAGCCCCGGTCCATGGCGTACACAGTGCCCGGCGTGGGTGTGGCACGGCCGGCCATCCGGACGCGCAGCGCCGTCAGCACGACGGCCGTGGAGCTGCGGCCCTGCACCGAGATCTCCACGTTGGTCTCCCGCCCGTGCACTGCGCTCTGTGCCGTCGCCCAGGGTCCGGCGTCCTGTTCCGTAGGAGGCGGGGGAACCTGCGCGGGAGGCTTGTCGATGACGTAGTCGTGACCGCAGCCGAGCGCCCAGACCTGGGAGTCTGCTGTCCAGGCGAGCGGCACGCCGGTGTCCGCGGCCGCGTTCCCGCCACCGGTCGGAGCGGCGCCGCGCGAGGGACGGGCGCTGCCGGATCCGGAGACGGGTGAGATCGCGCCGGGCGTGGGCGAGACGGGGGTCGGGGCCGGGGCGCTGGAAGCGGGGGAGCGGTGTGGACCGGCCGTCCCAGTCGGCGCGCCGGAGACCGGCGCGGCGGAGCGCGAGGCGTCGACGGAAGCCGGGTGGCGGCCGCCGTCCGGCAACGCGGAGAGCGTGCCCAAAGCGGCGAGAAGCGCACAGGCGGCGCCGACGAGGACCGAGGCGCGCCGGTCGCGATACCAGGGGCGGGAAGACGCCTGTTGCTTGCGTTGCTCGTCCGGTTTCTGGATCTGCACCACCGGTGAGGCAGGGGTGAGCGCTTGTGATCGGGTTTCCGCGCTTCCCTCCGTGAAAGCTGCTTCCGAATTTTTCGGCGCCTCGGCTGTGCCAGAGGTTTCTTCTGTTTCCCGGAGGGGCCGGGCTGCTCCGGTTCCCGGTGATACCTCGGTTGCCTGGGCGTCCAGGGTTTCCGGCGTTTCCCTTGTTTCCGCCACTGCGCCCCGGGGTCGCTGTCGCGCCGCTACCGCTTGCAGCCACCGGCGGTGCAGTTCGAGGCGCTCCTCCGGCGTCGCCCCGCAGAACTCCGCGAGTCGCTCGACGGGAGCGAAATCCTGTGGAACCGCTTCCCCCGCGCAGTAGCGGTGCAGAGTCGACGTGTTCATGCCCAACCTGCGGGCGAGGGAGCCGTAGCTGCGTTCCGTGCGCCCCTTCAACTCGGTCAGGAGCGCCGCGAACTCGGTCACTTCGCCTGCACTGTCGTCGGTCGACACTGTTCCCCCGTGCTCGTCCGGCCCGGGCGGTCATCCCAGGCACCCGTATACCTGCACGTCAGATGGGCTGGGATGGTTCCATCGCGACCGATCGGGCGAAGACCGTTGCAGTCGGCCGGGGAGACGGCCGATGCTCTTGGTGTCGCACCGAGCAGGGCCGAACCGACCGATCGGTCTCGCAGCGACACCGCACCACCCAGTCACCACCCACGCATTCACAACTCGACGCGTACACCGATCCATGTACTCGTCGATCGCGTACTCGCCGAGTCACGGCATTCATCGACACAGGCACTCACCCACGGGGGACATCCATGGCCAAGCGCACCCGAGCGAAGACGCTCACCGGTTTCGCCGCACTGTCCGCAGCCGGCCTCGCCCTCGGCGGCGTGCTCGCCGCACCGGCGAGCGCAGCCGCCCCGAAGCCGCCCGGCTTCCTCTCCGCCGCGAACCTTCCGCCGCACCCCAGCTCCACGTGGACGGCGGGCAGGATCACCGCCGGCGTGTCGCCGGAAGGCGAGCTGGACCGCTGCTTGAGCGCGGCGCTGGGCGACGGCCGGAACTCCTGGTACCGGGACTTCCGGACCGACCTCGACGCGAGCGCCCGTCAGATCAGCGTCAAGCACGCCACTGTCAGCGCGGCCAAGGGCCGGTACACGCGCATCAACAAGGACATCAAGTCCTGCCCCGTCCGTATCGAGCGGGCCGACCCGGAGGTCGAGGCCGCCCTCAGGGACTACGGGAAGCTCGACGTCGAAGAGGGCGCACACGTCTACGGCCTGCACACCGAGACGTCCTGGGGCGCGACCGACATCCGGCTCATCTCCGTGGGCCGAGACGGCGCCACGGTCACGGTCGTCGACTGGGGCCAGATGGGCGACTTCGACGACGCCCCGGTGAAGGCCTTCAAAAAGACGACCGTCACGGCCGTCAACAAGCTGCGCTGACCGCCGCACCGCACGGCTCGCACACCCGGCACGACCTGTCCAGGTCGCACTGCCGGGACGGCCGTCCGACGGGCGACAGTGCCGCCCGACCGCCCGACCGCCCGACCGCCCGACCGCATGGCCGTCACCGCTGAACAGGTGACCACTGACCACTGAGAACGCCGGGGCCGCCGCCCTCCCGCCACGGGGGTCGGGAGCGGCGGTGGCCCCGCGCACCATTCAGCCGTCAGGCGCACCGCAGGGAGCCACCGGACAGACCTTCCGGTCTGCGCACCCGAGACACAGGCCACACAGGCCACACACGACACACACGAGACATACGGGGAAAACGAACATGAGCACCGAGACCGACAAGACCGTTCAGTCCGTCGACGCCACCGCAGGGGTCAAGAGCTCGACCCGGCTGCGCACCACCCGCCGGACGGCCGTTGCCGCCGGGCTCGCCCTGGCCCTCGGGCTCGGGGTGACGGCACAGGCGTCCGCCGGCGGCCCGCGCAGCGTCAGCGGGAAGCCGTCCGACAACATCACCCGCATCGCGAACTTCTACGGCACCTACATCGACGCGGTGATCGACGAGGACGGCAAGCTCGCGGACGATCTCCGCAAGCACTACCTCACTCCCGCATTCCAGAAGGAGTTGGAGGCCTGGGAGGAGAGCAACCATGCCAACGGCGTCCTCCAGGCGCAGAACGTCCCCCTCGCGTGGAAGGTCACCGACACCGGCACGGCGAACCACACGGAGGCCGTCGTCACGCTCACCTGGGGCGGCAGCCACACCACCAAGCTCATCGTCGACATGACCCGCGACAGTCACAAGATCTTCCACATCGGCACAGCGGGTGCCGAGGTCGGCTAGGTCCGGCTTTGAGGTCGGCCAGGTCCGGCCCGCCGCAACCCACCGGAGCACCCGCGGGCACTTCGGGACCCACCTGGTTCAGGCCAACCTCGTGTCCGGTCCCAACTGCCACTCCCCTTCCCCGACTACGCCCAGGTCGGCAGAGGTGTGTGGGCCTGCGTGCCGAGGGCCGGCGGTCAGCCGTCCCCGAGGCGCGTAGGCCTGATGCGGGGGAGGGCGGTCGGCGGGTGGTCGTCCGGAAGGGCAGACGGGCCGGCGGAACGCCGCTCGCGCGGGTGCGCTCCCTCGAGGGAACGCACCCGCACTGTCGTCTGGCGTTCCTCGGCCGCAGCTCGCAGCCGTCCGTCGCCCGTTCCGAGGACGACGGGCACGGTCGACCCGGCACCGCATACAAGCCCGGAGCCGTCTTCGGGTCAACCGGAACCGCCGTCGCGTCCACCGGAACCGGCGCGTGGACCAGGTGCTTTGGCTTACGACGCCGCTTTCGAACGGTGCGTCCGCCGACAGCCGTTCGGACCCGGGGGCGGGGCGCGAGCGGCCGCACCGGTCGGACGGCGCGCGTTCGTCCGGCGCGTGCGGGTCCGGCGACGGCCGGCGTCCCCGCGTGGAGTGCCGCGCAACCAGGGGGCCTCTTGGAGCGCGCCGCTGCGGCGTCGCGTGGCGCACGGCCACGAGATGTCCGCCCCGGGGGACGGGTGGCATGCCCGGCAGGCGCCCCGGCGACTCAAGCCGCCCCGCCGTTCCGGCCGCGGTGCCCGGGATCTCGCCGGAACCCCCGTTCCGCCGCCCGAACATGGCCGAACACCCGGGCGTTGACAATTCGACATGACTGGCCTGGTGTCGATCGGGCATGGATCCCCGTGAACGTGTTCGAGCAGGAGGGGAACCGACATCGACACGCGGGCGGGGGCCATGGAAAGGCAGGCACGGGGTAGCGGTCCGGCGACGATCGCGGGCACCTCGACGACGAGAAGGACGAGAGGGGCGAGAGGGACGGGGGAGGCGGAGAACGCCGTGGAGGCCGGACAGGACCCCGCCGAGACCACGGCGGAACCGGGCCGGGGCTCGCAGCTCAGGCGTCGACTCGGACGGGCCGACCTGCGGGCGGTGCCCGAGGCGCGCCGGGCGGTGCGGGAACTGCTGCGGGGCTGGGGGAAGCCCGGCCGTTCCGAGACCGCGGAACTGCTCACCAGCGAACTCGTCACCAATGCGCTCGTGCACACCGACGACGACGCGGTCCTGACGGCCACTGTGTCGCCGTCCGGCCTGCGTGTGGAGGTCCGGGACGGCGCGGCCGGCCGGCCCCGTCCGAGTGCGCCGACGCCCGACGAGGGGACGCACGGGCGTGGACTGATCCTGGTGGAGTCCCTCGCGGACACCTGGGGCGTCCGGGCGCAGGGCGGTGGCAAGGTCGTCTGGTTCGAGCTGGCAGCCGGAGCCGCCTGAGACGCCGAGTCTCAGAGCGGGGTGTCGAGCCTCGGGAAGAGGACGGCGTCGAAACGGCGGGAACAGCGGTAACGCCGGTAACGGCCGAAACAGCGGAAAACGGCGGGAAACAGCGGGGGAGCCTCGGCGGGATGCGGAGCGGGAGCCGAAGAGGCGTACCCGCTTCGAAAAGACGTACCCGCGTCGAGAAGACGAACGACGTCGAGCGGAACGGCCGGGGTCCAGAAGACGGAGTGCCGGGCGCGGAGCCGACCAGCACGGTGACCGGGATGCAGGGACCGGCGAGGCGCCGGCGGCGGCGAGTCGCAGACCGTACGTCATGGGAAGGGGGCGCGACCGCGGCGGTCGCGCCCCCTTCCCATGATTCTGACTTTCCGTCAGCCGAACTGCTGCTGTCAGCCGAACTGCTGCTCCAGGTCCTTGAGCTTGCGCTCCAGGGAGTCCAGACGCGGGAGGGCCATCGTGTCGTCCTCCGCGGTGAGGTCGACGGTGGCCGACGCCTCAGAACTGTGACGGACGGGCTGCAGAGAGGGACGTGAGCGCACGGGCAGCTGCTCCGCCGAGTTCGCTATGGCAGGCTCCGCGGCGACCCGCTCGGCCGTTGCCCGCTCCAGAGCCGCCTGCGCCTCGACCTGACGGCCGCCGCCACCGCCGCCGCGGCCGGGGAAGCGGCCGTGACCCCGGCTGATCGCCTTGAGCTGCGCCCGCTCGACCCGCTGCTGCTCACGACGGCGCAGCTTGGTCTCCTCCTTGCGGGCCTTGTCCTCGCGGACCTCCTCGACGGCCTCGTCCAGGCTGCGCACGCCCTCGAGGAGCATCAGCGACCAGGCCCTGTACGTCTCACGGGGAGCGCGCACCCAGCGCACGACGCGGATCTGCGGCAGCGGGCGGGGCACCAGACCCTGCTCGCGCAGCGCGGCCCGGCGGGTCTGCTTCAGCGCACGGTCGAAGAGCACGGCCGCCGACAGGGACATGCCGGAGAAGAACTGCGGGGCTCCGTCGTGACCCAGGCCCCGGGGCGCGTGCACCCAGTTGAACCAGGCCGCGGCGCCGGCGAACGTCCACACGAGTATCCGGGAGCCGAGCGCCGCGTCACCGTGGCTGGCCTCGCGCACTGCGAGCACGGAGCAGAACATGGCGGCGCCGTCCAGGCCGAACGGAACCAGGTATTCCCAGCCGTTGGTGAGGCCGAGGTTCTGCTGGCCGAAGCCGACCAGTCCGTGGAAGGAGAGCGCCGCGGCGACGGCCGCACAGCAGAACAGAAGGACGTAGGAGGCGGTGCCGTATATGGCTTCCTTGCGCCTGCGGCGCTCCTCGGTACGCTCCCACGAATCGTCCGCGCTCGCGCTTGCCCCCGAGGAGCGCTTGCCGCGCGCGAGTACCGCAACCGCCGCCAGCATGCCCAGGAGCAGTACGGCGCCCGGAAGCAACCAGTTCAGCGATATGTCGGTCAGTCTCATCTGGGGTCCCTTGCATTGGGATAGGGCGTAACGCCCGCCATAGTGGCCCAATCCCGCCGTCCCTCAGGGGGTTTCGGGGCAAGAGGCCGCCAAGGAGGTGCAAGGGAATGCCCAGGGCGACGTTCTGCTCGAACTGCCGCTTGAGGGGCGGGAGTTGAGTTCGAATAAGACTACCCGTACGGGTGGTTCAACGGAAAGTTCCCGTGGCGAGTGAGAAAGTTGTGAATCGCTCGTAACCGTAGGGCGGTCTCGTCCGGGTGATCTTACGGGACGTCCCGCGGCGGCTCGTCGGCGGGGCGCGTCCTCGCCGGCGTCTGAGGGGTGGTCAACCGGCGGCGGCAGCAGTGAGCTTGGTGACGCGGTCCGCGTCGCAGGTGCGCGGACAGGTGGCGCAGGCGTCCTCGGGGCGCACCGTGTAGAACAGGCAGCAGCTCGCCCGGTCGCGGGTCGGCAGGGACGCGCCGTCCGGGCCGATCAGGTCGCGGAAGGCCGCCGTGCCGACGTAGGGGCGGGTGGCGCCAGGGAGCAGGAGTTCCAGTTCCCGTCTCGCCCGCTCGTGCTCGTCGGGGCCGAGCAGCCCGGCGACGTGCCAGAGGCCCTCGACGATCTCGTCCGTCACCATGCCCCACAGGGCCCGGCCGCGGCGTCGCGCGCGGGGTCCGAAGCCGGCGAGCACGGGCTCGTGGTGCTCGGCTATCGCCGCCCGCACCTCGGTCCGCAGCGCCTCCTCGTCCCGTACGACCCGGGCGCCCGGCAGCAGCGCCGCAGGGTCGCCCGGCAGGCAGGCGAAGGAGGTCGGCGGGCGGACCGCCATCCGCATGCCGCCGTCGGTGCGGTCGTACGAGACGTGCGTCACGGGGAAACGGGGCACCCGGCGGTGCAGGAACCAGGGGACGGTGATCAGCAGGCAGGCGGGCCAGGAGTACCGGCGAAGTCCGAAACTGGCGATCACGTCCGGACGGGCCCGGTGACCGTAGTCACGGACGACCTGCTCGTCGTCCCAGGAGAGAAATGTTTCCAGCGCCGGTCCGCCCGCTGCCAGCTGCGCCGCGCGCACCCAGCCGGCACCGTCGGGAAACGGTTCCGACTGCCCGAGCTCCGTGACGCTCAGCTCCGGCAGCGCCTGCGCGAGGACGGCGTAGGCCGCGGCCGTGACCGACGAAGCTGGGGGCATGGCAGACCGCCGTTTCGTAAGCGATTTCAGGTAAGCCTAACCTAAATCACCGTCGTTGGGATTTGAACTGACGGCCAGTGCGCCTAAGGTGCTTGACGGACGAGTAACAACCACCCGTAATGACCGCAAGTACCGACAACGCCGGAGGAGGCCCCGTGGAGCACAGTGCGCAGGGCTCCACGGAAACGGGCATACCGGTTTCACCACAGGGCGAGGGCCGTGCCCGGGTGCCGGTGCAGTCGCGGGCCGGGTCTGCCGGGCCGGCGGACCCCGTCAGGTCTGCCGGGGCCGCCAGGTCTGCCGGGCCCGTCGGATCTGCCGAGTACGGCGCGGGGGGCGAGCGCGAGCGGTGCGGTCCGGCGGGCGCCGCCCGCGGGGAGCACACGCACGGCGAGACCTCTGCCCCCGGCTCGGCTGCAGCCCCCGTGCCGGCCGCGGCGCCCGTTCCCGGGCCGGCCCCCGTCTCGGGAACGGCGCCTGCCTCCGCGCTCGGTTGCGGTCGGGAGCAAGGACCTTCGGCGCAGCAGCCCCGACCGGTCGTCCAGCGTGCCTCGGTGCGCGGCCAGATCCTCGATGCGCTGCGCACCGCGCTCGTCACGGGGGAGCTGCTGCCGGGCGAGGTCTACTCGGCGCCGGTGCTCGGCGAACGCTTCGGGGTGTCCGCGACGCCGGTGCGTGAGGCGATGCAGCAGCTGGCGCTGGAGGGCGCCGTCGAGGTGGTGCCGAACAGGGGCTTCCGGGTCATCGTGCGGGGAGTCCGTGAACTGGCCGAGTTGGCGGAGGTGCGGGCGCTGCTCGAGGTGCCCGTGCTGATGCGGCTCGCCCGGACCGTGCCCGCCGAGCGCTGGGCCGAGCTGCGGCCCCTCGCGGAGGCGGGCGTGCGGGCGGCGGCCACCGGTTGCCGGGCGACGTACGCGGAGGCCGACCGCGTCTTCCACCGCGCGGTGCTCGCGCTGTCGGGCAACGAGCAGCTGGTCGGCATCGCCGAGGACCTGCATCGGCGGTCGCAGTGGCCGTTGGCCGGTGGTCCGGCGGGGCGGATCCGGGCTGCCCTCGTCGCCGACGCGGCCGAGCACGTGTCGTTGCTCGAGGCTCTGACGGCGGGGGATCCGGATGTGGTGCAGGCGCTGATGCGAGGGCACTTCGTCGGTGCGGGTGGGTGAGAAGCGGCTCGTTGTGTGACCGCTTTCTCTGTTTCCGGCCCGCGCCCTTCGAGGGCTGCCGCCCTCAGCCCCCGCTTCGGCCCTGACGGTGCCCCGTTCTCAAACGCCGGACGGGCTGGCATGCCCCTGACCGGAGTTGTGCTGATCGACGCCCGCCCGGCACGCTCTGAAGCGTCGGACGGGCTGACATGCATCGCCGGACGGCTGACATGAGCGCCGGACGGAGCTGGCATGAAACGCCGGACGGGCGGACATGGCCCGACCGGAGCAGCTGCCTCTCGCGGTGTTTCCCTCCGCTCCGGGCCGGGTCCTGACTCAGGCGCCGGACGGGCTGGGTGCCGCCGGGGACGCCGGAGGGGTCAACTGGCGTGCCAGCCAGGTCGGCACGCCTCCCAGGAGCCGGAACAGGCGGCGGGCCTCCTCCCGCAGGCGGGCGGCCTCGGGCTCGGTCTCCGCGTCGGCGAGTGAGGCGAGTGCCGGGGCGGTGCCCACGAGATAGCCCAACTCCTCGCGGATGCGCAGGGATTCCGCGAACCCGTGCCGGGCCTCGGCCAACTCGCCTTCACGCAGGGCCAGTCCGGCGAGGTGGCGCCAGGTGAAGGACAGCAGCAGCGAGTCCGACTGTGCGGCGGCGGCGGTGTGGGCGCGTCGGTACGCGGCCCTCGCGGCCTGTGGGGAACGGGTGATGTTCTCCGCGAGCAGGCCCCTGCGGAAGTCCAGCAGCGCCCGTGCGGGGGCGTCCGGCGGGATCAGCGCCGCCGCCCGCCCGAGCGCGGCCCGGGCCTCGTCCACCCGGTCGCGCACCTTGTGCACCGTGGCCGCATAGGCAAGGTGCCCGCGTTCACAAGCGGCCGCGCCCCGCTCCTCGTCGTCGTGGGCCAGTGCCTCCGCCGTGCGCAGCGCGTCCTCGGCGTCCTGCCAGCCCTGCTCGGTGTACAGGCACCGTTCCACCATCAGGGAGGCCCGCTGGATCGCGCCCGTGGCCGTGTCGGGTGGCAGCAGGGACGCCGCGTCCGCCCAACAGGCGCGTGAACGCAGCCGCCATACCGCAATCTGGACAGGATCGTCACCTGAGGTCGTTCCGGTACCAGACATGGCGGAATGCGCCACGTTGCCCTCCCCGAGCGCGCCGTCGAGCTGTGAGTGGTGGGCGCATCTCAGCACGAATGGAGGCACCGGGCCAAGGGGGCGGGTGAAAGATTTCACAAAGTCGTGGGACGTTTCCGCCTCCCGGGTTTCGCCCGGCGGCGGTCGACGGCCGGCCGCCGACGCCGGTCCGGGCTCAGCTCATGCGCAGGGCCAGGAAGAAGTCCAGTTTGTCCTCCAGGCGCGACAGGTCACGACCCGTCAACTGCTCGATACGCCCGACCCGGTAGCGCAGTGTGTTGACGTGCAGGTGCAGACGGGAGGCGCACCGGGTCCACGAGCCGTCGCAGTCGAGAAACGCTTCCAGCGTCGGGATCAGCTCGGCGCGGTGCCGCCGGTCGTAGTCGCGCAAGGGGTCCAGCAGGCGGGCGGTGAACGCCCGGCGCACGTCGTCGGGGACGAACGGCAGCAGAAGCACGTGCGAGGCCAGCTCCTGATGTCCCGCGGCGCAGACCCGGCCGGGCCGGGCGGCTGCCACCCGCCGGGCGTGCCGGGCCTCCTCCAGCGCCCCGCGCAGCCCCTCCGCCGAGTGCACGGCCGCGCTGACCCCCAGCGTGAGCCGTCCGTCGCCGTCGAGGCCGGCCGACAGGGGCTCGCGCACGGCCGCCAGCAGCGCGTCGGCGAGGACGCCGGTCTCGGAGCCGTCGTGCTCGCTCGACACCGCCGGCAGCGGGACCAGGGCGACGGCCTCGTCCCCCGTGTGGGCGACGGCGATGCGGTCGGAGGGCTCGGAGCCGCCGGCCTGCGGGTCGACCAGGATCTCCTCGAGAAGGGACTGGGCCACCGGGCCGGCCTCCAGGCCGCTGTCGGCCCACTCGACTCGGGCCACGACCACCTGCCAGTGCGGGGCGGCCCCCAGACCCGGCAGCAGCACCGGCGCGGCCACCCGCAGGCGGGCCGCGATCTCCGCGGGGGCCGCGCCCGTCTGCACCAGCTCCAGCACCTCCTGTGCGAGCCGCCGGCGGACCGTGCGCGCCGCGTCCCGGCGCTCCCGCTCGACGGCGATCAGCTGGGTGACGCCCTGGAGCAGGTCGAGGCGCTCGTCCGCCCATTCCCCGGCGTCCGCCTCGACGGCCAGCAGCCAGTCCGACAGGACGCTCTCCCGCACGTCCCGCACGTCCCGCACGGCCTGGGACGCTTGAGGGACCTGTGGCGCGCGCCCGCCGCCGCGGATCGGGAACAGCGAGTACGACACCGGGCCCACGTTCACCCGGTGCGGTCCGCGCCGGGCGGTACGGACGGCCGCCAGATGCTCCGCCGCCAGCTTCGCGCACACCTCGGCCGGCAGGCCCGGGCCCGCCGCCTTCGGACCCGCGACGAGCCGGCCGGTGGGCGACAGGACCCATGCGCGCAGGTCCAGGTCGGAGCCGAGCAGGTCCAGGACGACGTCCGGGCCGCCGCCGGCCGGTCCCGAGGTCATCATCCGGCGGTGCCGGTCGACGACGGCCGCCAGGTCGCCCGCGCGCTCGCCGGACACCTGCCGCACGACGTGCTCGGTGATCGTCGCGAAGGCCACCGACTCGTGCACCGCGAAGAGCGGCAGCCGGTGCCGGGCACAGGCCGCGGCCAGGTCTTCCGGGACGTCGCCGAGCTCCGCCTCGCCGGCCGCCAGGGCCGCCACGCCGGCCTGTACCAGGAGCCGCACGAACGGCTCGGAGTCCGCCGCGTCCCGGCGCCAGGCCAGACCCGTCAGCACCAGCTCGCCGCCGGAGAGGTACCGGCTGGGGTCCCTCAGGTCGGTGGTCATGACGCCCCGCACCGAGCGGTCCAGTTCGTCCACGCCGCCGAGGAGCCTGAGGCCCAGCGCATCGGTGTCCAGAAGTGCGCGCAGCCGCATCTCGTCGCCGCCGTTCTCTGTCTCGAAATCTACGATGAATCCTGAAGGGTGCGGCGGGTGGCTGCCCGCCTCGCCTCCGCCTTGCGGGCCGGACGCCACGACGTCCGGTCACCAGCCGCATTCTTCGATCGCCAGGCTGTTTCCCACGTTTCCACAGGAAAACGAGGAGGTTACCGAGGGCCTGCGTTCATACGAATCTACAAGATGCCCCTACCGACCAGCCAACTCCTTCATGGTTTCCGTGACTGACCCGGTCGGAGCAAGGCCCTGTGTACTGGGCTCATTCCGCGTGAACAGCACCTGAACGAGCCGGGCCCGCCGCACCCGATTCTGGCTCGAACCGAACGACTCACGAGACAGACGAAGAAGAGAGCCGGTCATGGACTTCCTTCGCCCCGCCAGCTGGGAGGAGGCGCTCGCCGCCAAGGCCGAGCACCCCACCGCTGTGCCGATTGCGGGTGGCACCGACGTGATGGTCGAGATCAACTTCGACCACCGGAGGCCGGAGTACCTGCTCGACCTCAACCGTGTCAGCGACCTCTACGAGTGGGAGACCGGCGAGGACAGCGTGCGGCTCGGCGCCTCCGTACCGTACGCCAGGATCATGGAGAGCCTGCGCGCCGAGCTGCCAGGTCTCGCGCTCGCCTCGCACACCGTGGCCTCCCCGCAGATCCGCAACCGCGGCGGCGTCGGCGGCAACCTCGGCACCGCGTCCCCGGCCGGCGACGCCCACCCCGCACTGCTCGCCGCGGGCGCCGAGGTCGAGGCCGAGTCGGTGCGCGGCGTGCGCCGGATCCCGATCGACGCGTTCTACACCGGCGTGAAGCGCAACGCGCTCGCCCCCGACGAACTGATCCGTGCCGTCCACGTCAAGAAGGCCGACGGCCCCCAGCAGTACTCCAAAGTCGGCACCCGCAACGCCATGGTCATCGCCGTCTGCGCGTTCGGTCTCGCGCTGCACCCCGGGACCCGGACCGTGCGCACCGGCATCGGCTCCGCCGCACCGACCCCCGTCCGCGCGAAGACCGCCGAGGACTTCCTGAACGCCGCGCTCGAAGAAGGCGGTTTCTGGGACAACGGAAAAATCATCGCGCCGTCCGTGGCCAAGCAGTTCGCCCAGCTGTGCGCGGCCTCCTGCAACCCCATCGACGACGTCCGGGGCACCGCGAGCTACCGCCGCCACGCGGTCGGCGTCATGGCCCGCCGGACACTCACCTGGACCTGGGAGTCGTACCGCGGCGCCCGCCGCCTCTCGGAGGGAGCTGCGTAATGCGCGTCAACTTCACGGTCAACGGACGCCCCCAGGAAGCCGACGACGTGTGGGAGGGCGAGAGCCTGCTGTACGTGCTGCGCGAGCGGCTCGGACTGCCCGGCTCCAAGAACGCCTGCGAGCAGGGCGAGTGCGGCTCGTGCACAGTCCGTCTGGACGGCGTGCCGGTCTGCTCGTGCCTGGTCGCCGCCGGTCAGGTGGAAGGCCGCGACGTCGTCACCGTCGAGGGACTCGCCGACCACGCCAGACAGCGCGCGGCCCACGACGGTTGCGGAACCGGTTCCTGCGGCACGTCACCGCAGAGCACGCAGCAGGCGGCGCCCCGGGACGGCACCCGGGGGAGTGAGGCCGGGCCGGGCGACTCACACACCGGCGAGGGCACCGAACTCGCCCCCATCCAGCAGGCGTTCATCGACGCCGGCGCCGTGCAGTGCGGCTTCTGCACCCCGGGTCTGCTGGTCGCCGCCGACGAGATGCTCGAGCGCAACCCGAACCCGACCGACGCGGACATCCGCGAGGCCCTGTCGGGCAATCTGTGCCGCTGTACCGGTTACGAGAAAATCATGGACGCGGTCCGCCTGGCGGCCGCCCGACAGGGAGAGGCGGTCTGACATGCCCTTCCCCACCCACGGCTCAGCCCGAGCGGAGGGCGCCCCCGTCGGCACCCCCACCAAGATCACCCAGGGTTCCCGGACCAGGGGCGGCATCGGCGAGTCCACGCTGCGTCCCGACGGCACCCTCAAGGTCACCGGCGAGTTCGCCTACTCGTCCGACATGTGGCACGAGGACATGCTGTGGGGCCAGATCCTGCGCTCCCCGGTCGCCCACGCCGAGATCGTCTCCATCGACGTCTCCGAGGCCCTCGCGACCGCGGGCGTCCACGCCGTCATGACCTACGACGATCTGCCGACCGGCGTGCGCAACTACGGCCTGGAGATCCAGGACACCCCGGTCCTCGCCCACGGCAGGGTCCGCCACCACGGCGAGCCGGTCGCGATCGTGGCCGCCGACCACCCCGAGACCGCCCGCCGCGCGGCCGCCAAGATCAAGGTCGAGTACCGCGAGCTGCCCGTCATCACCGACGAGGCGTCCGCGACCGCTCCGGACGCGCTGCTGCTCCACGAGGGCCGCGACGACCACCACAGCCCTCACGTCGCGCACCCCAACATCGTCCACCGTCAGCCGATCGTCCGCGGCGACGCCGAAGGGGCCGCCGCGCGGGCCGACTTCGTCGTCAAGGGCGAGTACACCTTCGGTATGCAGGACCAGGCCTTCCTCGGCCCCGAGTCGGGACTCGCCGTGCCGGAAGAGGACGGCGGCGTCCACCTCTACATCGCCACCCAGTGGCTCCACTCCGACCTGCGCCAGATCGCCCCCGTCCTCGGCCTGCCCGAGAGCAAGGTGCGGATGACGCTGTCGGGCGTCGGCGGCGCGTTCGGCGGCCGCGAGGACCTGTCCATGCAGATCCACGCCTGCCTGCTGGCCCTGCGCACCGGAAAACCCGTCAAAATCGTTTACAACCGTTTCGAGTCCTTCTTCGGACACGTCCACCGTCACCCCGCCAGGCTCACCTACGAACACGGCGCCACCAAGGACGGCAAGCTCACGCATGTGAAGTGCCGCATCGTCCTGGACGGCGGCGCGTACGCCTCCGCGTCCCCCGCGGTCGTCGGCAACGCAGCCTCGCTGTCGATCGGCCCCTACGTGGTCGACGACGTCGACATCGAGGCCGTCGCCCTTTACACCAACAACCCGCCCTGCGGCGCCATGCGCGGCTTCGGAGCGGTCCAGGCGTGCTTCGCCTACGAGGCGCAGATGGACAAGCTCGCCGACGCGGTGGGCATGGACCGGGTGGAGTTCCGCCGGCTCAACGCCATGGAGCAGGGCACGATCATGCCCACCGGCCAGCCGGTCGACTCCCCGGCTCCGGTCGCCGAACTCCTGCGCCGCGTCAAGGCGATGCCGCTGCCGCCGGAGCGCCAGTGGGAGAGCAGCGAGGGCGCGGACGTACGGCAGCTGCCCGGCGGTCTGTCCAACACCACGCACGGCGAGAGCGTCGTACGAGGAATCGGTTACGCGGTCGGCATCAAGAACGTCGGCTTCTCCGAGGGCTTCGACGACTACTCGACCGCCAGGGTCCGCATGGAGGTGATCGCCGGCGAGCCCGTCGCGACCGTCCACACGGCGATGGCGGAGGTCGGCCAGGGCGGTGTCACCGTCCACGCCCAGATCGCCCGCACCGAGCTGGGCGTCGCTCAGGTGACCATCCAGCCGGCCGACACCCGGGTGGGCAGCGCCGGCTCCACCTCGGCCTCCCGGCAGACGTACGTCACCGGCGGCGCCGTCAAGAACTCCTGTGAGCTCGTCCGGGAGAAGGTCCTGGAGATCGGGCGCCGCAGGTTCGGCTCCTACCATCCCGCCTGGGCCACCGCCGAGCTGCTCCTGGAGGGCGGCAAGGTCGTCACCGACGGCGGCGAGGTCCTCGCCGACCTGGTCGACGTGCTCGAGGACGAGGCAGTCGAGGTCGAGGCGGAGTGGCGGCACCGGCCGACCGAGCCCTTCGACCTGCGCACCGGACAGGGCTTCGGGCACGTCCAGTACTCCTTCGCCGCGCACCGCGCCGTCGTCGAGGTCGACACCGAGCTCGGCCTGGTGAAGGTGATCGAGCTGGCCTGCGCCCAGGACGTCGGAAAGGCGCTGAATCCGCTTTCCGTCATCGGTCAGATCCAGGGCGGCACCGTCCAGGGTCTGGGCGTCGCGGTCATGGAGGAGATCATCGTCGACCCGAAGACCGCGAAGGTCAGGAACCCCTCCTTCACGGACTATCTGATCCCCACGATCCTCGACACGCCGACCATCCCCGTCGATGTGCTCGAACTCGCCGACGACCACGCGCCGTACGGGCTGCGCGGCATCGGCGAGGCGCCGACCCTGTCGTCGACCCCGGCCGTCCTCGCGGCGATCCGGAACGCGACCGGGCTGGAGCTCAACCGCACGCCGGTCCGTCCGGAGCATCTGACCGGCACGGCGTGACAGTCCCTCCGGGCGGCGCACGGAACGTCACACCCTCCGCGCCGCCCGGAGCCGGCAGATCGTTCGTCTCGGGCCGTCCCCCGGGTCGTGCGGCCGACGCACCTTCCCAAATCCCGCAAACGCAGTGAGCGCCGCGGAGCGCGGCGCGCGGGTGCCCCTTTGAACCTTGGGAGCAGGCCCACATGACCCAGTCACTTGAACCGAAGACCGTCCCGGACGACGCGGACACGGAAACCCGCGTCCCCGCCGGACGCTCCCGGCTCGACCGGTACTTCCACATATCCCGGCGAGGATCCACGGTCGCGCGCGAGGTGCGCGGCGGCGTCACCACGTTCATGGCGATGGCGTACATCCTTCTGCTCAACCCGCTGATCCTGTCCGGCAAGGACGCTGCCGGGGGCACCCTCGGCCAGCAGGCCCTGATCACCGCAACCGCTTTCGCAGCCGCTTTCACCACGTTGCTGATGGGATTCTTCGGCAAGGTGCCCCTCGCGCTCGCCGCCGGACTGTCCGTCTCCGGCGTGCTGTCCTCCCAGGTGGCGCCGCAGATGACCTGGCCGCAGGCGATGGGCATGTGCGTGATGTACGGCGTCGTCATCATGCTGCTGGTCGTCACCGGCCTCCGCGAGATGATCATGAACGCCATTCCGCTCGCCCTCAAGCACGCCATCACCATGGGCATCGGCCTGTTCATCGCACTCATCGGGTTCTACAAGTCCGGCTTCGTGCACCAGGGCCGAGCGACCCCGGTGACCCTCGGACCGGCGGGCGAACTGGCGGGCTGGCCGGTGCTGTTGTTCGCCGGCACCCTGCTGCTGATCTTCATGCTCCAGGCCCGGAACGTCCCCGGCGCCATCCTTGTCGGCATCGTCGGCGGCACGGCCGTCGCCGCGATCCTCAACGCCGCCGGGGTCGTCGACCCGAAGCAGTGGGCGGCCGGCGCTCCCGAGCTGCACGGCAGCGCCGTCTCGATGCCCGACTTCTCGCTCTTCGGGGACGTGGAGTTCGGCGGCTGGGGCGAGGTCGGCGCGATGACCGTCGGCATGATCGTCTTCACGCTGGTCCTCGCCGGGTTCTTCGACGCGATGGCCACCATCATCGGCGTCGGCACCGAGGCGGGCCTCGCCGACGACAAGGGCAGAATGCCGGGCCTGTCCAAGGCGCTGTTCATCGACGGGGCCGGCGGGGCGATCGGCGGAGTGGCGGGCGGCTCGGGCCAGACCGTGTTCATCGAGTCGGCGACGGGCGTCGGCGAGGGCGCGCGCACGGGTCTCGCCTCGGTCGTCACCGGCCTGTTCTTCACCGCCTGCCTGTTCTTCACCCCGCTCACCGCGATCGTTCCGCAGGAGGTGGCGTCCGCGGCCCTGGTGGTCATCGGCGCGATGATGCTGATGAACGCCCGGCACGTCGACTGGGCGGACCGGGCAACCGCTGTCCCGGTGTTTCTGACCGTCGTGCTGATGCCGTTCACGTACACCATCACCGCCGGTGTCGCCGCGGGCGTCATCTCCTGGGTCGCCATCAAGGCCGCGCAGGGCAGAGCACGAGAGATCGGCGCCTTCATGTGGGGGCTGACGGCGATCTTCCTCCTCTACTTCTCCCTCAACCCGATCGAGAGCTGGCTGGGCGTGCACTAGCCGCGTCGTGACCGCCCCTCGCCGGGCACACCGTCCGTCACATCACCGCAGTCAAGGAGACCGAGAGATGCTGGACATCGCCGAAGAGCTCAACCGGTGGGTCGAGCAGGGACGTGACTTCGCCGTCGCCACCGTGGTGGCCGTCGGCGGCAGCGCGCCCCGCCGGCCCGGCGCCGCCCTCGCGGTGGACGCCGACGGCACGGCGGTCGGCTCGGTCTCCGGCGGCTGTGTGGAGGGCGCGGTGTACGAGCTCTGCCGCCAGTCGCTGGAGGACGGGCAGCCGGTCCGCGAACGCTTCGGCTACAGCGACGACGACGCCTTCGCCGTGGGGCTCACCTGCGGGGGAACCATCGACGTGCTGGTCACCCCGGTGCGGGTCGGCGATCCGGTCCGCCCGGTGATCGCCGCCGGCCTCCGGGCCGCGGCCGCCGGGGAGGCGGCGGCGCTGGCGAGGATCGTGAACGGACCCGCCGACCTCGTCGGCCGCGCGCTGCTGGTGCACGCGCAGGGCGGTCGCGACGGCGACACCGACTCCGCCCGCACCGCCACCGCCCACCAAGGCGGATTCGGCGCTCACCCCGAGCTCGACCGCACCGTCGCGGCCGAGGCCGCCGCGTTGTTGGACGCCGGGCGCACCGGCACGGTGGAGATCGGCGAGCAGGGCGCACGCTGCGGGGCGCCGCTCACGGTCCTCGTGGAGTCGTCGGTGCCGCCGCCCCGGATGATCGTGTTCGGGGCGATCGACTTCGCGTCGGCGCTGGTCCGGGTCGGCAAGTTCCTGAACTATCACGTGACGGTCTGCGACGCCCGCCCCGTCTTCGCGACCGCGGCCCGTTTCCCCGAGGCCGACGAGATCGTGGTCGAGTGGCCGCACCGGTACCTCGAGCGCACGCAGGTGGACGCGCGGACCGTCCTGTGCGTCCTCACCCACGACGCCAAGTTCGATGTCCCGCTGCTCCGGCTGGCGTTGCGGCTGCCGGTCGCCTACGTCGGCGCGATGGGATCCCGCCGCACCCACCTCGACCGCAACACCCGGCTGCGCGAAGTAGGCGTCACGGAACTGGAGTTGGCGCGACTGCGGTCGCCCATCGGTCTCGACCTCGGGGCCCGGACGCCCGAGGAGACGGCGCTGTCGATCGCGGCGGAGATCGTCGCCGCGCGGCGCGGCGGCAGCGGGCTCTCGCTCACCGGGGCGCACACGCCGATCCATCACGACGTGACGTCGCCACCGACCGGTCGGATAGGTTCGGTGGCCTGAGCCGTCGTCCCCGGCCCGTCGTCCCCCGGCCCGTCGTCCCCCGGCCCGTCGTCCCCCGGCCCGGCGGCCACCGGTCGCCGCGCGGACGCGAGTCGTCGAGACGCGCCGACCCCGCATCCCGCACCCGCATCCCGCATCCCGCACCCGCATCCCGCACCCGCATCCCGGACCACGCCGGCCATGGGTCCCGCCGGCAGAGCTGCCACGGAGCACGCACGCCGGGGCGCTTCGAGTCGGGCACGCCGGTGTGCTTCGAGTCGCGTCCGCGGGACTGCTTCGAGTGACGCCTGAGAGGTGCCGCGGGGCACGCCCGACAGCGGTCAAGCGTCACACCTGCGGGGCGGCCCGGCGCAGCCTGGCCCGCCTTGGTGGGCGCTCGCCCTCAGGGTGTGCGCAGGAGGCGGTCGGCGGCGCGTCCGAAGACCGAGCCCGCCGAGGCTTTCACCAGGCGGTCGAAGACGGACGGGAGAAAACGCACCCGCAACTCTTCGCGCCAGATCACCTGCGTCCGGCCGCCGGGGCGCGGCCGCACCTCGATCTCGGCCCAGCCGAGGACGACCCGGCCACGCTTCTCCAGCCGGCACCGGCCCGGCTCTCCGGCGGCGGGCGGCTGCCACCCGGTGACCTCCATCCGGTCGTCGAAGGCGAGCGGGCCGCACCCCGAACGTGCCACGAAGACCGTGCCCTCGCGGGTCGGCGGGGGAGTGAGTACGAGGACGCGCGTGAAGGGCACCACGTCGCCGTGTCGGGACCACTGCGTCAGACGCCGCCAGGCGTCCTCCGTGGAGAGCGGGACCGTGCGTTCCACCTGGAAGATGACCACGTTCTCGATCGTAGGGACACCGGCCCGTTCCGCGGGGCATCACCCGCCGCTTCGCCGCTTCGCGGTCCGTGGCACGGGGGGCGGGGGTGGGACGGGTGGCGGTGCTTCGGGTCAGCGGTAGACCTTCCCCGGCTCGGCCTTGCCGGGCGCCAGCAGTTGAGGAACGGTCACGAAAACGAATCCGCGCTCTTTCAGCGCGTCGATGATCCCCGGTACCGCCGGTACCGTCCCGTCGTAGATGTCGTGCAGCAGGATGATGCCGTCCCGGTCGGCCTGCGCGAGGACCCGGCGCCGGATCAGCGCGGGGTCGGTCGTCGTGTAGTCCTTGGCGGTCACCGTCCACAGCACCTCGGAGAGTCCCAGCTCGCGGCAGATCTCGTGCACCGTCTCGTCGGTGCGGCCCTGCGGCGGACGCATCAGAGTGGGGCGCCGGCCGGTGAGGCGCTCTATCTCGTCGTTGGGGCGCTGGAGTTCCTCGCGTATCTTCTCCGGCTCGATCCGCGTCAGGATCTTGTGGTCCCAGGTGTGGCTGGCCACCTCGTGCCCCTCGGCGGCCATGCGTCTGACGAGTTCGGGGTGCTGGTCGATGTGTCCCTTGCCCAACAGGAAGAACGTCGCCGGGACCTGTCTCTCCTTGAGTACGTCGAGCAGCCGGGCGGAGTTCTCACTCGGTCCCGCGTCGAAGGTGAGGGCGATGCACTTCGCCACTCGGCAGTCCACGGGACCGAAGCGGGCGGCCTGCGCGGTGGCCGAGGGCAGCGCCCGGACGGCGCTCGGACGGGTGGTGTCCATGCCGCTGCAGCCGGTGAGCGTGACCGTCAGGCAGGCGGCCGCCACCGAGATGGCGGCACCGCGCAACCAGGCCCGATTGTTCTTCGTCTTCCTCGTCAGTGAACGCATGTCGAGACTATACATAAAGCGTATACACGCAACGTATAGTCTCCCACCTGCGCATTGTGTGCCCTGCATCAGTGGCGACGAGTGAGGGTTGATGCCGGTTCGCGCGTCGAGAGCGGCGTAGAAACTCCGGCTTGAGCGGTGTCGAAATTGTCGAAACTCCGGCCCGCGCGGTGTCGCAGTTCCGTCGTCAGCCGTCTTGGAGCTCTGGCGTCCCCGAGCTCTGGCTCTGTGAGCTCTGGCGTCTGTGAGCTCTGTCGTATCCGGCTTCGGAACTGCGTCGCTGGACGCTGCACACGGTCGGCCTGCCGCCGAAACGGGGCGGCGCTCCGACGGCACCGCTTCCGCGGGCTGTCGGAGCGCCGTCGTCATCTCGAAGCGAGTGTCACGGGGCGGTCGACGGGAGTGTCACTGGGCGTAGAACGTCGCGTCTCCCCGGTCGGTCGCCGTGCTCGGCGTCTGCACGTACAGCAGGTAGTTGTAGTGGCGGATGTAGCGACCGGCGTTGTTGTACGACTCGTAGCTCACGCCCGCCGAGTCGGCGAGGCCGGCCCTGCGGTAGAAGGCGGCGTCGGAGGCGAACGTCGACGAGCCGTCGTTCTTCTCCAGCCACACCTCGAAGTTCTTGTGCCGCAGGTAGTAGCCGGGGAAGTTCGCGGCCTCCAGCGAGACCGTGCCGGTTCCCGCCAGTCCGGGCACCACGCGGAACTGCGAGTCCGCGAGCGGGCTGACGTTCGCCTCGATCTTGGCGCGGTACTCCCAGTGGCGGATGAACCGGTCGGCGTAGTTGTACGAGGAGAAGCGCTGCGGGGTGACGCCGTCCGCCACCGGGATGCCGAAGTCGGGCGTTCCGTCGGCCTTCCAGTACACCTTCTGCACCCGGGTGCGGCGGTTGGGGTCGTTCAGGGGGTCACCGGAGATGTCCTTGTAGCTGCGGTCGTGGTAGACGAGGACGTCGGACTTCCCGTCCTCGGAGACCGTGAACGAGTTGTGGCCCGGGCCGTACTGCGAGGTCGCCGCGTTGGTGGTGAAGACGGGCTGCGACCCCTTGCTCCAGGACGCCGGGTCGGTGAGGTCGGCCGTCGCGGAGGCGGTCAGCATGCCGAGGCAGTAGTTCGCGTCGGTGGCGCTCGCCGAGTAGGTCATGAAGACCTTGCCGCCGTGCGGGATGAGCGCCGGCCCCTCGTTGACCTTGAAGCCGACCGTCTCCCAGGACAACGTCGGCTGGGAGATCTCCGTCGGCGTGCCCGTGATCGTCCAGGGGTTGGCCATCTTCGCGATGAACAGGCTGGTGTTGTTGTTCTCCGCCGGGTTGCGCTGCGCCCAGGCGAGATAGCGGACGCCGTTCACGACGAAGGTCGTCGAATCGAGCGAGAAGCTCTCCCACGTGGTCTTGATCTGGCCCTTCTCGGTCCAGGTCGCGGTCAGCGGATTGGCGCCGGCGCCCTCCAGGACGTACATCCGGATCGCCCAGATGTCGGACGTCGCCCCGGCCGCGAAGTACACGTACCACTTGCCGTCGATGAAGTGGATCTCCGGCGCCCAGATGTGCGCGCCCATGACCCCGCTGGCGTGCTTGGTCCAGATGGTGACCTCCTGGGCCGTCGACAGGCCCTGGATGGTCGTCGCCCGGCGCAGCACGATGCGGTCGTACTCGGGGACCGTGGCGGTGAAGTAATAGTAGCCGTCGGTGTGCTTGAAGATGTGCGGGTCGGCGCGCTTCTCGGCGATCGGGTTGGTGTATGTCACGGCGGGGGAGTCCGGCGCGGCGGCCTGGGCGGGGGCCCCCAGGCCGGTGAGGGCGGTCGCGAGGGCGACGAGTACGGCCAGGAGCAGCCGAACGGCGTTGCGTCTCAAGGGAGTTCTCCAAATGGGGGGTTGACTGAGGTGGGCGAGGGCGAGGGCGAGGGCGCGGGCCGGGAGTCAGGAGGCGGGCACGAGGCGCCACTGCTGGCAGTTGTTGTTCAGCCAGGTCCACTGCCGTACGTCGGCGCCGTTCGTGGTCTGGCAGTTCGCGACGTCGGCGACCTTGCCGCTGTTCTCGTTGACGATCCGGACGTAGTCACCGGTCGCGGTGAAGACGAGCCGGAAGCGCTGGCACTTGTTGTTGAGCCAGGACCACTGACGCAGGTCCGCGCCGTCGGCGGCGGAGCAGTCGGCGGTGTCCATCACCCCGCCGGTGGCGGCGCTGACCAGCCGGCTGGTGTCGTCTCCCTGGTCCTCGAAGCGCCACTTCTGGTTGGCCCCGCCGTTGCAGGTCCACTGGAAGATGTTCGTGCCGTCGGCGGCGGAACCGCCGTCGAGGTCCAGGCACTTGCCGCTGTTGCGGTTGACGAGGGTGTACGCCGTCGGCGTCGTCGCCGTCTCGCCGGACGGGCCGGGCAGCGATGTGCCGAGCGAGACCGGCGTGCCGAAGTTCGGCGTGCCGTCGGCGTTCCAGGTGAACTTCTGGGCGCGGGTCGTCCGGCCGTTTCCGCAGCCTCCGGTGGAGGCGCTGTTGGCGTGGTAGACGATCCAGTTCTCGGTGCCGTCCGGAGAGCTGAAGAAGCCGTTGTGCCCGGGCCCGTACACGCCGTTCGCGTCGCTGCGCTGGAACACCGGAGTCTGCTTCTTCGTCCACGACGCCGGGCTGAGCGGGTCGGAGCCGGTCAGCTCCAGCAGGCCCAGTTTGTAGTCCGGGGTCTGGCAGTAACTCGCGGAAAACGTCAGAAACGTTCGGCCGTCGTGATACAGCGGTTCCGGTCCCTCGTTGACCGGAGCGCCCGAGGTCTCCCAGCTCAGGGTCGGGCTGGAAATGACGGTGAACGTGTTGCTGGACAGTGTGTACGGGTTGCTCATCGGTGCGATGACGAGGCTCTGCTTGCTGCCGTTCACGAAACCGCTTCCCACGAGAAACAGGTTTCCGCTCACCTGCAGCACGCTCGCGTCGATCAGCCAGCCCCCCGGAGTGAGGTTGGAGCCGGTGAGGGAGCCCTTGTAGGTGTACGGGCCCAGCGGGTCGGCGCCCGCGCTCTCCAGCACGTGGGTGCGCTGCGAGTCGCAGCAGGCGACGCCGCCCTGGCCGGCCGAGTAGTACAGATACCAGTGGCCGTTGAACTGGTGGAGTTCGGGAGCCCAGATGTTGGTGTTGCGGGTCGAGGTGGTGTCGGACCACACCTGCACGGTGGGCGCGGTGGCGAGCCCGGCCAGCGTCGGCGACTTGCGGATGCCGAGGACGCCCGTGAACGTCGTCGTGACCAGGTAGTAGTTGCCGTCGTGGTACTCCAGCCAGGGGTCGGCGCCCTTGGCCGACTTCAGCGGGTTGGTGTACGGGCGGCCGTCGGCCGCGGACACCGGTTGGGTCGCCGCCACCAGGGCGACGAGGAGCGCCAACACGCAGACGAGCAGGGGGCTGCGGCGGTACATCCGGGGCATACGGGACCGTCCCTTGTCCATGAAGCGGACTGTTCGTCATATCGAACAAAGTTCGTAACTTCGGCCAGAAGATATGGGTCGCACATGTCCGCGTCAATGGTTTCGACAGCCCCACCGCGCTCGTGCGTCGACCGGAGCCGCCGATGCCTCACCTGTCACCGCACCGCCGGTCCGCGGCGGAACGCGCCAGGGCGCCCGGCCCGGTCGCTGAGGACCGGGCCGGACGCCCTGCTGGTGCCGTTCTTCCGGAGAGCCGGCTCCGTCAGACCAGGTCGAACCGGTCGAGGTCGGAGACCTTGGCCCACGCCGCGACGAAGTCCGTCACGAACTTCTCCTTCGCGTCGTCGCTCGCATAGACCTCGGCGACCGCGCGCAGCTCGGAGTTCGAGCCGAACACCAGGTCGGCACGGGTGCCGGTCCACTTCACCTGGCCGGTGGCGGCGTCGCGGCCCTCGAAGAGGGACTGGTCCGAGGACGTCGACGACCAGGTCGTGCCCAGGTCGAGGAGGTTGACGAAGAAGTCGTTCGTCAGCGTGCCGGGGGCGTCGGTGAGGACGCCGTGCGAGGACTGCCCGTGGTTCGCGCCCAGGACGCGCAGACCGCCGACGAGGACGGTCAGCTCCGGAGCGCTCAGGTTGAGCAGGTTCGCCCGGTCGAGGAGCAGGTACTCGGCCGGCAGGCGGTTGCCCTTGCCGAGGTAGTTGCGGAACCCGTCGGCGGTCGGCTCCAGCGCGGCGAAGGACTCGGCGTCCGTCTGCTCCTGCGAGGCGTCCACCCGGCCCGGCGTGAACGGCACCTGCACGTCGTGTCCGGCGTCCTTGGCGGCCTTCTCCACGGCGGCGGCGCCGCCGAGGACGATCAGGTCGGCCAGCGAGACCTTCTTCGCACCGGAGTTGAACTCCGCCTGGACGCCCTCGAGGACGCGCAGCACCTGCGCCAGCTCGTCGGGCTCGTTGACCTCCCAGCCGCGCTGCGGCTCGAGGCGGATGCGGGCGCCGTTGGCGCCGCCGCGCTTGTCGCTGCCGCGGAAGGTGGAGGCGGAGGCCCACGCGGTGGACACCAGCTGCGAGACGGTCAGGCCGGAGGCGAGGAGCTTGGCCTTGAGGGCCGCGATGTCCTCGGCGCCGATGACCTCGCCGTCGGCCGCCGGCAGCGGGTCCTGCCACAGCAGGGTCTCCGCCGGGACCTCCGGGCCGAGGTACAGGGACTTCGGGCCCAGGTCGCGGTGGGTGAGCTTGTACCAGGCGCGGGCGAAGGCGTCCGCGAACTGGTCGGGGTTCTCGTGGAAGCGGCGCGAGATCGGCCCGTAGATCGGGTCGAAGCGCAGCGACAGGTCGGTCGTCAGCATCGTCGGGGCGTGCCGCTTGGACGCGTCGTGCGCGTCCGGGACGGTGCCCGCGCCCGCGCCGTCCTTGGCCACCCACTGCTTCGCGCCGGCCGGGCTCTCCGTCAGCTCCCACTCGAAGCCGAACAGGTTGTCGAAGAAGCCGTTGCTCCACTGCGTCGGCGTGGAGGTCCAGGTGACCTCCAGGCCGCTGGTGATGGTGTCGCCGCCCTTGCCGGTGCCGTAGCTGCTCTTCCAGCCGAGGCCCTGCTCGGCCAGCGAGGCGGCCTCGGGGTCGGCGCCGACGTTGTCCGCCGGGCCCGCGCCGTGGGTCTTGCCGAAGGTGTGACCGCCCGCGATCAGGGCGACCGTCTCCTCGTCGTTCATCGCCATCCGGCGGAACGTCTCACGGATGTCGCGGGCCGCGGCCAGCGGGTCCGGGTTGCCGTTCGGGCCCTCGGGGTTGACGTAGATGAGGCCCATCTGGACAGCGCCGAGCGGGTTCTCCAGCTCGCGGTCGCCGGTGTAGCGCTGGTCGTCCAGCCAGGTGGTCTCGGGACCCCAGTAGACGTCCTCCTCGGCCTCCCAGACGTCCTCGCGGCCGCCCGCGAAGCCGAACGTCGTGAAGCCCATCTGCTCGAGCGCGACGTTTCCGGTGAGGATCATCAGGTCGGCCCAGGAGATGGACTGGCCGTACTTCTTCTTGACCGGCCACAGCAGCCGGCGGGCCTTGTCCAGGTTGGCGTTGTCCGGCCAGCTGTTGAGCGGGGCGAACCGCTGCTGACCGGCGCCGGCGCCGCCGCGGCCGTCGCTGATGCGGTAGGTGCCCGCGCTGTGCCAGGCCATGCGGATCATCAGCGGCCCGTAGTTGCCGAAGTCGGCCGGCCACCAGTCCTGCGAGGTGGTGAGCACCTCGGCGATGTCCTGCTTGACGGCCGCGAGGTCGAGCGCCTGGAACGCCTCGGCGTAGTCGAAGCCCTCGCCGAGCGGGTTCGCCACGGCGGGGTTCTTCGCGAGGATCCGCACGTTGAGCCGCTCCGGCCACCACTGGCGGTTGCCGCCGCCCTGGGTCGGGTGCGCTGCACGGCCGTGCGCGACCGGGCAGCCACCTGCCTCCGCCGCCTTCGAGTCGGTCACGATCGCGTCATGGTTCTCGGTCATGGGGGAATCCTTCTGGGCTGGTCGGATCACATGCTCAGGTGCCGCAGGGGTTCGGGTGCTCGGGTCTCGGGTCCTGCGGAGGCGCGGGGGTCCTGCTGATGATCGGTGGTGCGGGTGGTGCGGGTGCAGCGGATGCTCAGGTGCTGCGAACGGTCGAACAGTCGGGGCACAGGCCCCAGTAGATGACCTCGGCCTCGTCTATGGAGAAGCCGCGGTCGTCCGAGGCGGTCAGACAGGGGGCATGGCCCACGGCGCAGTCGACGTCGACGACGGCGCCGCACGACCGGCACACCAGGTGGTGGTGGTTGTCGCCGACGCGTCCCTCGAACCGGGCGGGACTGCCCGGCGGCTCGATGCGGCGCACCAGCCCGGCCGTGGTCAGCGCGTGCAGGGCGTCGTAGACGGCCTGCAGCGAGATGTGCCCGACGCGGTCGCGCACCCCGGAGGCGATGGCCTCGACGCCGAGGTGGTCGCCCGCCCGGACGGTCTGGAGCAGCGCGACCCGGGCGGCCGTCACCCGCAGGCCGGCACCGCGCAGCTCCTCGGCGGTGGTCGGTGTACCGGGTGCTGTCATGCGTGCGAACCTACGGCATAAACACGAACGATTCAAGAAAACGAGCTGTACAAGTCTGAAAGTCGCGGGTGGCTCAGAGGAAGTGCGCGAGCCCGTCGAGCAGCCGGTCGACGTCCTCCTCGTCGTTGTAGGGAGCGAGCCCCACCCGCAGCGCGGGATCGTCGAGCTGCAGCGCGGCGAAGGCCTCATGGGCGTAGAAGGAGCCCGCCGGGGCCACCACTCCCCGCGCCGCCAGGTGCGCCTGCGCCTCGCGCGCGTCCCGGCCCCGGAGGGTCATGAGGACGGTCGGCGTGCGCTGAGCGGCCTTCGCGTGGACGGTGACGGCGTCGCCCAGCGCGCCCAGTCCGGCCGCCATCCGAGAGCGCAGCGCGTTCTCGTGCTCGTGCAGGGACCGCAGTGAACGCGCCAGCCGCTGCCTGCGCGACTCGCCCGCGGGACCCGCCGTGTCGTCCATCCGGGCGAGGAAGTCCACGGCGGCGGTGGCGCCCGCGAGAAGCTCGTAGGGCAGCGTCCCGAACTCGAACCGCTCGGGCACGGCGTTCGTGGACGGCAGCAGCTTGTCCGGCGCGAGAGCTTCGAGGGTCTCCGGCCCGGCGGCGAGCACCGCGCAGTGCGGCCCGAGGAACTTGTACGGCGAGCAGACGAACAGGTCGGCGCCGAGTGCGGGCACGTCCACCAGGTGGTGTGCGGCGTAGTGCACACCGTCCACATACACCAGGGCGCCCACTGCGTGGGCCATGTCGGCGATGCGGCGCACCGGCGGCACGGTGCCCAGCACGTTCGAGGCCGCCGTCACCGCCACCAGCCGTGTGCGGGGCGACAGCGCGCGCTCGTAGGAGCCGAGGTCGAGTTCCGTGGTGGCCGGGTCGATCCCGATCCAGCGGACGGCGACGCCGGCGCGCCGGGCGGCCTGGATCCAGGGGCGCACGTTCGCGTCGTGGTCCAGCCTGCTGAGGACGATCTCGTCGCCGGCCCGCCAGTCCTTGGCCAGGTGCCGCGAGAAGTCGTAGGTGAGCTGGGTGGCGCTGCGCCCGTGCACGATGCCGTTCGGGGGCACGGCCAGGAGGTCGGCGTAGGCGGCGCGGAAGTCGGCGACGGCCTGCTCGGCGTTGCGCTCGGAGACGCTGACGAGCCCCCGGTTGGACAGCGGGCCGGTCATCGTCCGGGCGACGGCCTCGGCGACCTGTACGGGGGTCTGGGTCCCGCCGGGGCCGTCGAAGAAGGCGAAGCCCTGTGCGAGGGCCGGAAAACGGGTGCGCAGCGCGGCGACGTCCAGAGTCATGCCGCGACTCTGGCAGCCGGCGCGGGCCGCCACCACCGGATCGGGAGGAGCCGGCGGCATCGGGTGGGGGGCGCGGAACAGGGCACGGGCGGCGGGGGCGGCGGCGCGGGCGGGGGAGCTGCGTCCCGGCCCTCCGGCGGGTGCGGCCGAGCCGGGGCCGAGCCGGGGCGTCAGCGGTGGCGACGGCGACGGCGACCCGTGCGGCGTAGGCGCGACGGCGACGCCGGTCCGTCACGGGGGCGGCGACGGCGCGGGCCGTGTCCTGGCCCGCTCGCCCTACACGACGAGGACAGGGCGCAGGCCGAGCCGCCCGGTCTCCGCGGCCACCGCGTGCGGCACGGCGCCCGGCCGCAACACGACCCGCATCGGCTGGGACCGGTGGGCGAAGTCCAGGGCCTGCCCGGTCATTCCACCACCGGCTGCAGCACGATGTCGAAGAGGGCCCGGCGAAAGGGGTTGGCCAGACCGGACGCCGCCGCCTGCGCCGGGTCGTCCACCTCGGTGAACTCCTGTACGAGGCTCTTCCTGACGGCGAAGACGGCGTCCGACTCCAGATAGTCGCTGCCCGCCACGAAGATGTGCGTCGTCACAGGCAGGTGGCCGGCGGCGCTCGCGATGAAGTGGATGTGGGCGGGCCGGTATGGGTGGCGGTTGGTCGCCTCGAGCAGCGTCCCGACCGGCCCGTCCGTCGGGATCGGATACGGGCTCGGCACGCACGAGCGGAACCGGAAGCGGCCCTCGGCGTCCGCGGTGAACAGGCCGCGGCCGTTGCCCGGCGGCTGTTCTCCGGGCTGCTGGACGTCGTAGAAGCCGTGGTCGTCGGCCTGCCACACGTCCAGCGTCGCGCCGGGCAGCGCGCTGCCGTCGACGGACAAGACCCGGCCGCTGACGAGGCAGGGCTCACCGGCGCCGACCAGGTCGATGGTGTCCCCGAGCACCCGCGCGGGGGACTCGACCATGTGGAACGGCCCGAGGACGGTGGAGTCGGTGACTGCCGGTTCCTTGCGGTCGTTGATCGCCTCGACGAGCATCGACACGCCCAGGACGTCCGAGAGCAGGATGAACTCCTGCCGGGTGTCGTCGCACCGGTGCCCGGCGTCGGTGAGGAAAGCGATCGCCCGCTCCCATTCGGCCCGGGTCGGCTCGGCTTCCCGCACGAAGTCGTGCAGATGCCGCACGAGGCCGCTCAGCAGCTCCCGCAACCGGGGGTCGGGGGTGTGGGCGAAACTGTCCACCACCGCGTTCGTCGCGGTCTCGGCGGTGAAGTCCATGGCCATGGCGGTCTCCTGCTCGGCCTCGGCGGTTCGGCTCCGCCGAGTATCCGTCGCGGGCCGTCGCGGGGGAGCGGAAAGCCGCCGCAGGGCGCGGTCGGCATCGTGGGCGTGGCGTGGCGTGGCGTGGCGTGGCGTGGCCGGGCGGGCGGGCTAAGCGGACGGGCCGGACCGGGGCGGGCCGGCGGGACGGGCCACGATCGCGGTCGCGCCGGGAGGCCGGCGGACCCGAACGGACGGCCCGGCGAGGGCCCACCCCGGGGCACGACCGGGCCGGCGCACCCACCTGAGAAGATCGTTCGTGAACCGCGTCCACCGGACCCCGGAAGGGGATCGACGAGATCATGAGTGTCACCGCGTCCAGCGGCCTGACGGATTCCCCTCCCAGGGCGGAAACCCGTTCCCGAACAGAAGCCTGTGTCCCGAGGGGAACCCGTTCCTGGACGGAAGCCTGCGCTCGGACGGCAACCGGTTCCCGGACGGAAACCGGTTCCCGGGCAGAGTCCCGTTCCCGCACGGAAACCGGTTGCTGCACGGAAACCCGTTGCTGCAGGGAAACCCGTTCCAGCAAAGAAGCCTGTTCCAGGGTGGGGGTCCGCGGATGACCGGCGCCGAGGACCCCGTTCTGGTGCAGACCGTGGGCCGGGCCGCCCGCCTCGTCCTCAACCGCCCACGCGCCCTCAACGCCCTGAACCATGCGATGGTGCGCCGCATCGACGACGCGCTGACCGCGTGGGAGCACGACCCGGCCGTCGAGACCGTCGTGCTCACCGGCGCGGGGGAGCGTGGCCTGTGTGCGGGCGGCGACATCCGCGCCGTCCACGACGACGCCCGCGACGGTGACGGGAGGGCCTCGGCGGCCTTCTGGCGGGACGAGTACCGGCTCAACGCCCGTATCGCCCGCTACCCCAAGCCCTACGTCGCCGTCATGGACGGCATCGTCATGGGCGGCGGCGTCGGCGTCTCGGCGCACGGCGGCGTGCGGATCGTCACCGAGCGCTCCCGGATCGCCATGCCCGAGACCGGCATCGGATTCGTGCCCGACGTCGGCGGCACACACCTGCTCGGCCGCGCGCCGGGTGAGCTCGGCGTCCACCTCGCCCTGACGGGCGCGCAGATCGGTGCGGGGGACGCCGTGCTGTGCGGACTCGCCGACCACTATGTGCCGTCCTCCTCGCTCCCGACGTTTCTCGCCGAACTCGCCGACCTGCCGGTGCGTGAGGCCCTCGCCCGGCACGAGCAGCCGCCGCCCCAAGGGGAGTTGGCCGCGGCGCGCGGATGGATCGACGCGTGTTACGCCGCCGGCACCGTCGAGGAGATCGTCCGGCGCCTGCGCGCCCACGGCGACCCGGCCGCTGTGGAGACCGCGGAGACCCTGCTCACGCGGTCGCCCACGGCGCTGAAGGTCACCCTGGCCGCTCTGCACCGTGCCCGGCGTCTCGGCTCGCTGGAGGATGCGCTGAATCAGGAGTACCGCGTCTCCTGCGCCGCCCTGGCCTGCCCCGACCTCGTCGAGGGCGTCCGTGCCCAGATCGTCGACAAGGACCGCAGCCCGCGCTGGTCGCCCGCCACTCTCGCCGAGGTCGCCGCCGCCGACGTGGAGCGTTTCTTCACCCCGCTCGGCACCCGGGAACTGGGTCTCGCCGGGCCGCCGTCTCCGCAACCCGCCCGTCACACCGACCCGACCGCTCGGCTTCACCCGGCGCCTGAACCCGGCGCGACCTCTCGAACCCACCCGTAGCCGGGTTCGGCCGTCACGGACGGACGAACGCCGACGGCCTCGCGAACCCGGCATGGTCGGGCGCCCGTCATGCCGGGCCCCCGACCGCCGGGCCTCGGGATCGCGCTGAACCCAGGACGAACCGGAGGCCGAGGCGACCCGCGTAGATCACCCGCGTCGCCCACCCGCGCCACCCCCCGCCGCCGCTCGCGTGGCCACCTCGCGTCGCCCGCCCGCGTCGTCACCCGGGCCGCTCGCCCGCGTTGCGGACAGGACCTGTCCGCAAGTCCGGCTAGCTTGCCGGTATGACGAAGACGACGTCCCCGGCAGGCCCCGTGCTCGACGCCCGGTCTCTCAACCGCGCCACCCTCGCCCGGCAACTGCTGCTGCGCCCGGCCGAGTTGTCCGCCAAGGCCGCGGTGGAGCATCTGCTCGGACTGCAGGCGCAGAACGTCAAGCCGCCGTACTACGCGCTCGCCGCCCGCCTCGACGGTTTCGCCGCGGAGCACCTGTCGGGGCTGATGGCCGACCGCGAGGTCGTCCGCATCGTCAGCATGCGCTCCACCATCCACACCCACACCGCGGACGACTGTCTGACCCTCCGGCCGCTCGTCCAGCCCGCCCGCGAACGGGAGTTGACGACCTTCCGCAAGGGGCTCGTCGGGGTCGACCTCGACCGGCTCGCGGTCCTCGCGCGCGACCTGGTCGAGGACGAGCCGCGCACCATGGGGCAACTGCGCGAGGCGCTCACCGAGGAGTGGCCGGACGCCGACCCGCAGTCCCTCGCCGTGGCCGCCCGCTGCCGACTGCCCCTGGTCCAGGTCACTCCGCGCGGGCTGTGGGGCCGCAGCGGACAGGTCGCCCTCACCACCGCCGAGCACTGGCTGGGCCGCCCCGCACAGGCGGCGCCCGCCGTGGACGCCGTCGTCCTGCGCTATCTGGCGGCCTTCGGCCCGGCCTCCGTCAAGGACATGCAGACCTGGGCCGGTCTGACCCGGCTGCGCGAGGCCTTCGAACGCCTGCGCCCGCAACTGTCCGCCTTCCGGGACGAACGCGGCGTCGAACTGTTCGACCTGCCCGAGGCCCCGCGCCCCGACCCCGAGACCCCGGCCCCGCCGCGCTTCCTTCCCGAGTTCGACAACCTCCTCCTCTCCCACGCCGACCGCGGCCGCGTCGTCCCGCCCGAGTACTGGGGGCGTTCCTGGCAGGGCAACCAGGCGTACTGCACTCTCCTGGTCGACGGCTTCCTGGCGGGAGTGTGGAGACTGGAGCGGGACGCCCTGGTCGTCGAGCCGTTCGGTCGTCTCACCGGCGCGCAGAAGCGGGACGTGCTCGCCGAGGGTGAGCGCATGCTGGCCGTGATGCACCCGGAAGAGGCTTACGACATCCGGTTCGGGACGGTCCTCCGACCCTGACGCCGGCCGCCGGTAGCGGCAGAAACAGCAGAAACAGCAGAAACAGCGGTAACGGCGGAAATGGCAGAAACAGCAGAAACTGCGGAAGCGAGCAGCAACCGCGGCGATAGACGGCAACCGCGGAAACAGGCAGCAACTGCGGCGATAGAAGGCAACCGCGGAAACTGAAAGCAACCGCGGAAGCAGCCGGAGCAGCCGTGACGACCAGGACCGGCCAGGCTGTGCGCGGGCGGGCCAGCGCAGCGGGACGCGGAACGCCCCCACCGGTGACCGGTGGGGGCGTGGACGGTTGGACAGGGGGCGCTGCGGGCCGCTCGTGGAGGCTCGCAGCGCCCCCTGGTCGTTCCCTGAGGGATGCTCAGGAGTTTCTCGGGGGCTACCCGGTGACTACGAGTTGACCTGTGCGGTCACCAGGCTGGAGAAGGTGGTCAGCCGGGTGTACACACCCGGGTAACCGGCTTCCGCGCAGCCCTCGCCCCAAGAAGTGATGCCTGCCAGGACGCCCCCGATGAGCAGGGGACCGCCGCTGTCGCCCTGGCAGGTGTCTGTGCCGCCGGTGGTGTATCCGGCGCAAACCATGTCGGTCTGGACGAAGTCCGAACCGTAGGAGCTCTTGCAGCTGGAGTCGGACACGATCGGGACGGTCGCGGTCCGCAGCTGGTTGGAGGAGCTGCCGTTCTCCGAGGTGGTGCCCCAGCCGATGATGCGGGCGGTGGTGCCGGCCGCGTACACGCCGGTCTGGGACGAGGAGACGTACGACGCCTTGGTGTACGGCATCGACGTCGACAGGGTCAGGACGGCCACGTCGTCGCCGTTGGTGGCGTCCGTGTATCCCGGGTTGATCCAAATCTTGCTCACCCGGCTGACCGTGCCGTTGGTGCCGTTGAGGTAGGTGCGGCCGCCGACGACGCGCACGCTGCTCGTGGTCTCGCCGACCATGCAGTGCGCGGCGGTGACCACCTTGGTCGCCGAGACGAGGGTGCCGCCGCAGAACTGGTTCTGCGAGGCGTCCGTGATCTGCATCATGAACGGATAGGCCGTGGTCGTGGTCGTCGTGCCGCCGACGATCGGCTGCGGGGCTGCGACGGCGGTGGGGGCGCCGAGCAGCACGGTCGCCGCCGTGGCAGCGGTCGCCGCGACGACGGCGGCGGTTCTCTTCACGCGGTTGAGCCCGAACATGGAACTCCTCGAGGGGTTGCCGGTGGGGGGTCGCGCGGGTGTGGGGGGTGTGCACGGGGGTCGCGGGACCGACCCCCGTGTGCCCGGGCGAGCGGCACGTCCCTTACGCTAGGACCCGGTGCCCGGCGTCCCCAATGAGGGAACCCCCTAAGGGAGTTGGGGCAGGGAAAACCCTCGGTCCGGCAGCGCCGCCGCAGCACCCTCGCTCCGGGGGACGTCCTGCGCGCGGGTCGCCCCCGAGGGGCAGTTAACCCGCGCGATCCTCACTTCGCGTGACGCCCCGCCGCCAACCGGACGATGTCCACCCGCGAGCGGATCCCCAGCTTGCGGTACACCCGGGTCAGGGTCGCCTCGACCGTCTTCACGCTGATGAACAGCCGCGCGGCGATCTCCCGGTTGGTCGCCCCCTCCATGACGAGCGCCGCGACCTGACGCTCCATCGCGGCCAGTCCCGCCAGCGCGTCGGACGGCGGGGTCTGCGCGGTGACGGCGGACGGCTCGCCCGCGCCCTGGGCGGCGGCCTCCTCCACCTGGCGCAGCCAGGGCAGCGCCCGGCACCGCCGGAACAGCCGCGCCGCCTCGTCGTACGACGTCGGCCCGGGCCGTCCGGTGCGCAGCCTGGCCAGCGCGAACGCCGCCCGCGCCTCCTCCAGCCCGTAGCCGAGCTTGGCGAGCCGGTCCTGAACGGACGTCAGCCGGGACAGGGCTCCCTCGTGGTCGCCGAGCGCCGCCCGTACCAGGGCTTCCGCCCGGTCCAGCACGGCCAGCACGCTCTCCCGGTCGAGCCTGAGCGCGTGTTCGCGCGTCACGGCGATGACGTCCTGCGCCTCGCCCGGCTCCCCGACCCGGACCAGCGCCTCGGCCAGGTCGCCCTGCCAGCGGCCGCGCGCCGGGTCGGTGATGCCGAGGCCCTGCTCCAGCTCGCGCACCCGGCGCAGCGAGCCGACCGCGCCCGCCGCGTCGCCGGCCACGAACTGGGCGTGGCCCAGCGCGGCCAGCGCGCGCGAGAGGTACATCTGGTCGCCGTCCTCCTCCGCCCGCCCCGCAGCCTCCCGGGCCAGCGCGAGCGCCTGTCCGACGTCGCCGCCCGAGGCCTCCGCGAGGGAGGCAAGCATCGCGGAGGCGCCGAGGCCGATGCCCGAGTCACGGGCCAGCCTGAGGCTTTCGCGGGCCAGGTCTAGGGCGCGCCCGCAGTGTCCGGAGCGCAGTTCGGTCTCGGCGAGGAAACGCTGGAAGTGCACCTCGCTCTCGACCATGCCGCGCCGCCGGACCTCGCGCAGCAGCGCGGTGATGGTCGACCGGGCCTCGGGCAGCTGGTCGCTCATCATCAGCCAGCGGAACCTCGCCGCGCCGACGCCGTTGTGGTGGCAGGCCACGTAGGGGTCCTGAGGCTCCCTCATGGCCTGCTTGATCGTCGCGGGGGCGTTCGGATGGCCCATCAGGGTCTCGGTGGACGACTGGAACGACAGCGCCATCAGCTCGGTGCGCCGGTCGCCGCCGCGCGCCGCCAGCTCCGCCGCGTGCGCGGCCTCCTGCCGGGCCTCGGAGAAGTCGCCCTCGACGATCAGCTTGCGCCAGGCGAGGTGGTAGTGGACCAGGGCGAGCAGCCGGGGGTCGTCGCCGGCGTCGGCGAGGGCCTGCGGGAAGACGGCGTCGACGTCGCCGAGGGCCTGCCCGGCGGCCTCGATGACCACCTCCCAGGCACGGATCCGGTCGGCGGGCACGGTCGCCCGGGTCAGCACCTCGCGCGCGATGTCCCGCGCCAGGTCCACCTCGCCGGCGGTGATGGCGTCCTCGGCGGCGCGCAGCCGGTGTTCGTCCGGGCCGGGCGTGCCGTCCGGCGGGGTGTGCCGGGCGGCGAGCAGCCCGAGCGAGGCGGCCACCGACGGCGCGCCCCGGTCGCGGGCCAGGGCAGCGGCCTCGGCCAGCCGGGCGGCGACCTCCGGGTCGGTGCCGGTGGTGGCCATCGCGAGGTTGCGGGCGCGCTCGATCGGGTCGGAGGCGGCGGTGGACAGCGCGGCGTGCGCGGCCCTGCGCTCCTGCGCGGGCGCCTCCGCGTACAGCGCGGCGGAGATCAGCGGATGCGCGAACCGGACGGCCGGGCCCTCCGGCTCGGTCGCCAGCAGTCCGAGGGCCGCCGCCTGCGCGGTCTCCGCCTCGGCGTTCTCCCGGCCGGCCGCGTGCAGCAGGGCCAGCGTGGGGCGGGCGCCGGCGCTGGCCACCAGCAGGGTGCGCCGGGCCTCGTCGGAGAGCATGTCCAGGCGGCTGAGGACCAGGGCGCGCAGTGAGGTGGGCACCGGCAGCGGCTCGCCCGGGCGGGGCGGCGTGGGGTTCTCGCCGAGGGCGCGGCCGAGTTCCAGCGCGAACAGGGGGTTGCCGCCGCTGGTGCGGTGGATCTCCCGGACCGTGGAGCGGGGCAGGTCGGTGTAGCCGCGGTGGTCGAGCAGCGCGGAGACCTGGTTGCGGGAGAGCGGGTTGAGGCGGACGGCGAGGGTGTCGGGCGGGGACGCGCGTAGATGCCGGTCGTACTCCTGTCCCTCCGTGCGCACCGCGCACAGCAGCTGGACCGGGGTGTCGCCGAGCCGGCGGGCGGCGAAGCCGAGGAGTTCGGCGCTGGCCGAGTCCAGCCACTGCAGGTCGTCGGCGACGAGCAGCACGGGGCCCGCGGCGGCCAGGATGCGCAGCGCGGACAGGACGGCCAGCCGCAGGGCGAGTCCGTCGCGCTGCAGCGTCGACTCGCCGCGGCCGGTCAGCGCCGACTCCAGGGCGGTGCGCTGCGCTGCGGGCAACTTGTCCGAGATCTCGTCCAGGACGAGGCCGAAGAGGTCCGCGAGGGCCAGGAAGGGGAGGTGGGATTCGGACTCGGTCGCCGAGCAGCGCAGCACGGTGCGCGCCGCCTCGCCGTAATCCGCGGCCAATGCCCGCAGCACGGTCGACTTTCCTATTCCGGCAGGGCCGTGCAGCAGCACACTGCCGCCGCGCGTCAGCTGGTCACGGGCGGCCGTGACCAGCTCCTCTCTGCCGATGACCAGGTCGGGGCGGCATCTGGCAGGCTCCTTGAAGTCCCGTCGCACGGTCACCGCTCCCCTCCGAGTGTCGTGTCCGGGCCAAATTCTAGGCAATGACTCTTTGAAATTCGGAGGCGGATCGTGGTGAGGGATATAACAACGTGACGCATACGGAAATTCATGGCAACGGTGAGTGAATGGTTCTGTGTCGTGAGGGGCCTCCTTGGCCGGATGTGATCGCTGCCTCCGCCGTGCTCCGACCGCCGCGCCCGGACGTCTCCCGCACCCCGGTCGAGGGGCGCGGCGGCCGCTCGCGCTACGGCAGCAGACCCGCCCTGCGGGCCGCGACCACCGCCTCTCCCCGGGTGTGCGCGCCCAGTCTGCGCATCGCCGACCTCAGATAACCCTTGACCGTCTCCACCCGCAGCCCGAGCCGCTCGGCGGCCGCCCCGTTCGTCGCCCCCGCGGCCACGCACGCCAGCACGTCCAGCTCACGCGGGGCCAGGACGACCGGCTGTCCCGCAGGCTCCCGCGGCGGCCCCGGGGTCAGCAGCCCGCAGGCGTCGAGGAGGTCGGCGCGCAGCGCGGGGTCGGTGATCCGCGGGGCCAGGGCCCGCAGGGCCGCGTGCGCCTCGCGCACCTGCTCCCAGCCGGCCGCCCCGTCCGGGCCCGCCGCGCCCCCCTCGCCCGGGACGACGCCCGGCCCGGCCGCCGTCAGCAGCCCGCGCACCTCGTCCGCGACCGCCAGCGCCTGCTCCACGTCCCGTGCCGCCTGCGCCGCCGCGGTCAGCGTGCGGTCGCCGAGCGGCTGCGCCGTGCGCAGGGCCCCGTACAGCACCCCGCGCACCCGGCGCCGGACGACCACCGGGATCGCCAGCACCGAACGCAGCCCCTCCTCGGCGACGGCCGCGTCGTACTCGTGGCTGATCTGCCGGGAGAGCGAGTAGTCGGTCACCGCGCACGGACGGGCCAGCGCGACCGCCTTGCCGCCGAGTCCGTTGCCCGCTGTCACGGCCAGCCCGCGCAGCGCGAGACCGGTCGCGCCGCTGAACTCGCTGATCCGCATGCGCTGCCGCCCGGGTTCCACCAGACCGCCGAAGGCGACCGGCAGCCCGGTCTCCCGGCGCAGCCGCATCAGCGCGCCGCGAATCTCCACCGTTCCGGTCGCGTCTGCTGCCACGTTCTCGCCCTTTCCGCGCGGCGTGGTGCCGCACACCCCCGTTCGGGGGTAGTGAGACCTGCATCACGGATTACACGATGTCGGAGAGCCGCCCGGCAATGGTCCGGCACCGAGGAGGACACAGATGACGGCGACGGAGCTCTTCCGCAGAGCCCGCGACTTCCTGCTGGAACACCGCGAGGACTACGCAACCGCTTACGAGCGTTTCGAGTGGCCCCGACCCGAACGGTTCAACTGGGCCCTCGAGTGGTTCGACGTCATCGCCGACGCCAACGAGCGCACCGCCCTGCACATCGTGGAGGAAGACGGTTCCGAAACGCGTCGCACCTTCGCCGAGCTGTCGGAGCGCTCCGACCGGATCGCGAACTGGCTGCGCGGCCGCGGGGTGGTCGCCGAGGACCGCATCCTCGTCATGCTCGGCAACCAGGCCGAACTCTGGGAGACGGCGCTGGCCGCGATGAAACTGCGCGCCGTCGTCATCCCGGCGACGCCGCTGCTCGGCCCCGCCGACCTGGCCGACCGCGTGGAACGCGGCCGGGTCAGGCACGTCGTCGCCCGGTCCGCTGACGCCGCCAAGTTCGACGAGATCCCCGGGGCCTGCACCCGCATCGCGGTCGGCGGCGCGCCCGAGGGCTGGCAGCGGTACGAGGAGGGGTACGACGCCCCGGCCGGATTCACGCCGGACGGCCCGACCCTCGCCGACGACCCCCTGATGCTCTACTTCACCTCCGGCACGACCGCCCGGCCCAAGCTGGTGGAGCACACCCACACCTCGTACCCGGTCGGCCACCTGTCGACGATGTACTGGATCGGGCTGCGGCCCGGCGACGTCCACCTCAACATCTCCTCGCCCGGCTGGGCCAAGCACGCCTGGTCCAACCTCTTCGCCCCGTGGAACGCGGAAGCAACCGTTTTCATCCACAATTACACCCGTTTCGACCCGGTCCGGCTGATGGCGGAGATGGACCGGGCGGGGGTGACCACGTTCTGCGCCCCGCCCACCGTCTGGCGCATGCTCATCCAGGCCGACCTCACCCAGCTGCGCACTCCGCCCCGCGAGGCGGTGGCCGCGGGCGAGCCGCTCAACCCCGAGGTCGTCGAGCAGGTCCGCCGCGCCTGGGGAGTGACCGTACGGGACGGCTTCGGCCAGACCGAGACCGCCGTGCAGATCGCCAACGGCCCCGGCCAGGAACTGAAGACCGGCTCGATGGGCAGGCCCGCCCCCGGATACCGGGTGGAGCTGCTCGACCCGGTGTCGGGCGCGCCCGGCGCGACGGAGGGTGAGATCGCCCTCGACCTGTCCGAACGGCCGGTGGGCCTGATGACCGGCTACCACGGTGACGCCGACCGCACCGCCGAGGCGATGGCCGGCGGCTACTACCGCACCGGAGACGTCGGAAGCCGTGACGAGAACGGTTACCTCACCTACGTGGGACGCTCCGACGACGTCTTCAAGGCGTCCGACTACAAGATCAGCCCCTTCGAGCTGGAGAGCGCCCTGCTGGAGCACGCGGCGGTGGCGGAGGCGGCCGTGGTCCCCGCCCCGGACGAGCTGCGCCTCGCGGTCCCCAAGGCGTACGTCGTCCTCGCCGAGGGCTGGGAGCCGGGCCCCGACACCGCGAAGGTGCTCTTCGAGCACTCCCGCGATGTGCTCGCCGCCTACAAGCGGATCCGCCGTCTGGAGTTCGCCCCGCTGCCCAAGACCGTCAGCGGCAAGATCCGCCGCATCGAGCTGCGCGAGGCGACGGCTGCGGGCTCCGCGGACGAGTACCGCGAGGAGGACTTCCGGTGAGCGGGGTGAGCGGGATGAGCGGCCCGCCGTCCACGCCGCAGAGCGGGTCCGGGACCGCTTCCGCGCCCGCCTCGCCGTCCACGCCGCAGGCCGGCCCCGGGACCGCCCCCTCGTACGCCCACGGGACGAGCACGACCGCGCTGCTCGGGGACACCATCGGGCAGAACCTGGACCGGGCCGTGGCGGCCTGGCCGGACCGCGAGGCACTGGTCGACGTGCCGTCCGGCCGGCGCTGGACCTACGCACGGTTCGGCGCGGACGTCGACCGGCTGGCGTACGCGCTGCTCGCGAGCGGGGTCGCCAAGGGCGACCGGGTGGGCATCTGGGCGGTCAACTGCGCGGAGTGGGTGCTGGTCCAGTACGCCACGGCCCGGGTCGGCGCGATCATGGTGAACGTCAACCCGGCCTATCGCACGCACGAGGTCGAGTACGTCCTGCAGCAGGCCGGGATCTCCCTGCTGTTCGCCTCCCTCAGCCACCGGACGAGCGACTACCGGGCGATGGTCGAGCAGGTGCGCGGCCGATGCCCGCAGCTGCGGGAGACGGTGTACATCGGTGATCCGAGCTGGGCGGCGTTCCTCGGGCGCGGCGCCCAGGAGCGGCGCGGGGAACTGGCGGTCCGGGCGGGCGAGCTGTCCTGCGACGACCCCGTCAACATCCAGTACACCTCGGGCACGACGGGCTTCCCCAAGGGAGCCACCCTCTCCCACCACAACATTCTCAACAACGGTTACTCCGTGGGGGAGGCGATCGCCTACAGCGAGCAGGACCGGATCTGCGTTCCGGTGCCCTTCTACCACTGCTTCGGCATGGTGATGGGCAACCTCGCGGCCACCTCGCACGGCGCGTGCATCGTCGTCCCGGCGGCGGCCTTCGATCCGAAGGCCACCCTGGAGGCGGTCCAGCAGGAGCGGTGCACCTCCCTGTACGGGGTGCCGACCATGTTCATCGCGGAGCTGAACCTGCCCGACTTCGCGGCGTACGACCTGTCGACGCTGCGCACCGGCATCATGGCGGGCTCGCCGTGCCCGGCGGAGGTGATGAAGAGGGTGGTCGCCGAGATGAACATGGCGCAGGTGTCGATCTGTTACGGCATGACCGAGACCTCGCCCGTCTCCACCCAGACCCACCGGGACGACGATCTGGAACACCGCACCGGCACCGTCGGCCGTGCCCTGCCGCACATCGAGGTGAAGGTCGTCGACCCGGTGGACGGTGTGACCCGGCCGCGCGGCGTCCCCGGCGAACTCTGCACCCGCGGATACAGCGTGATGCTCGGTTACTGGAACGAGCCCGAGAAGACCGCCGAGGTGATCGACGCGGGACGCTGGATGCACACCGGGGACCTGGCAGTGATGCGGGAAGACGGTTACGTGGAGATCGTCGGCCGCATCAAGGACATGATCATTCGAGGTGGGGAGAACATCTACCCGCGCGAGATCGAGGAGTTCCTGTACGGCCACCCCGGGATCAGGGACGTCCAGGTCGTCGGCGTCCCGCACGAGAGGTACGGCGAGGAGGTCCTCGCCTGTGTGATCCCGGCGGACCCGGCGGACCCCCTGACGCTCGACGAGCTGCGCGCGTACTGCGAGGGCCGGTTGGCGCACTACAAGATCCCGAGCAGGCTGCAGATCCTGGACGCCTTTCCCATGACCGTGTCGGGGAAGGTGCGCAAGATAGAGCTGCGCGAGAAGTACGCCCTCTAGGGCCGCCGCCGCGCACGCCGCCCACGCAGCGGATGCCGCGCACGGCAGCGGATGCCGCCCACGCAGCGGATGCCGCGCACGGCAGCGGACGCCGCGGATGCCGCGCACGCCGCGTCAGCCGCCTCGGGCGTCGAGGGCGTCGGCCGTCGCGTTGACCGGCTGCGGGGTGCCGGTGAGGTCCAGCACGAACAGCGGAACGCGCAGCTGGTCGGCGCGGGCGCGGGCGTCGTCCGCGTATCCGGCGAGCGAGAAGTAGACGCACTCCGCGGACTCCGTCATGGCCGTCAGCCACAGGCACTCCACGTCCCGCAGCGAGGCGGGCCGCACGCTCGGGTCCACCTGGGCCAGGAACCCGCGGGAGGCGAGGCCGATGCCGGAGGTGGGGCGCTGGTCGGCCCGCCGGACGTCCTCGTGGCCGAGCCAGTTCAGATAGAGCGCCGCCGCGGTGACCGCGTCGCGCGCGGTGCGGATGGCGACGGGACGGAAGGCGCTTCGCTGCGCGCCCGGCGTCGTCGTGGCCGGCGTCTGCGGCTGCGAGGTCTGCGGCCGGGCTTGCGGTGTCGGCGTCCGCGAGGTCCCGGAACGCGTTCTCGGCGTCGGTTCGCGGCCGGGCGGTGCGGGCGTCGACGACGAGGATGCCGACGAGGACGCCGGATCCGGGCTCGGTTCGACGGCGGGGTCCGCGCTGGAGTGGCCCGCGGAGTGGCCCCCGGAGGGGGCTGCGGACGGGTCGGCGTGCGCGTCCGCGGGTGGGCCGGTCACGGGGAGGCGCACCGCCGTTCCGCATGCGCACCCCAGTTCGGGGTGCGGCCACTGGTCCCGGCGCCCGCACGCGGGGCATCGCAGGGCGATCCACTCGTCGTCCCACGACCGGTGCGCGACGACGCTCGGGGCCGTCCCCCGGTCGAGCACCGGCGTGACGGGGGCGCCGCACGCGCACGGATAGGACGGCGCGGTGAAGTGGTGCTCCCGCCGACAGGCCGGGCAGCGCACCGGCACGCTCTCGGACATGGCCCCCATCGTCCTCCTTCGGCCCCCGCCTGTCCGTCTCTTGACGACCTTCGCGCCTCCATTTACATTTCTTCCAGATAGCAGAAAAGAGTTTCCGCATCATGGAATAAATGACGAGGGGGTCTGCGGGAAGCGGCAGAAACAGGCAAAAACAAGCGGAAACACAGGGAAGGGCTCACCGCGGGGCGCGACGGGAGAGCGAATCCGACAGCTGAACCATCTGAAGCAGTCGAAGCAGGAGTACTCCATGGCTCGTATGACCGCTGCCCGTGCGGCAGTCGAGATCCTCAAGCTCGAGGGCGTCACCAGCGCGTTCGGCGTCCCCGGCGCGGCGATCAATCCCTTCTACGCGGCGCTCAGGGCCGCCGGGGGCGTCGAGCACACGCTGGCCCGTCATGTCGAGGGCGCTTCGCACATGGCCGAGGGCTACACCCGCACCCACCCGGGCAACATCGGGGTCTGCGTCGGCACGTCGGGCCCGGCCGGCACCGACATGATCACTGGGCTGTACTCCGCCATCGGCGACTCGATCCCGATCCTGTGCATCACGGGCCAGGCGCCGACCGCCGTGCTCCACAAGGAGGACTTCCAGGCCGTCGACATCGCCGCCATCGCCGCCCCGGTGACCAAGATGGCGGTCACCGTCCTGGAGGCCGCTCAGGTTCCGGGCGTCTTCCAGCAGGCGTTCCACCTCATGCGCTCCGGCCGGCCGGGCCCTGTCCTGATCGATCTGCCCATCGACGTCCAGCGGACGGAGATCGAGTTCGACCCGGACACGTACGCGCCGCTGCCCGTGTACAAGCCGGCCGCGACCCGCCCGCAGATCGAGAAGGCCCTGCGGATGCTGAACGCGTCCGAGCGGCCGCTGATCATCGCGGGCGGTGGCGTCATCACGGCCGACGCCACCGAACTCCTGCTGGAATTCGCCGAGTTGACGGGCATTCCGGTCGTCCCGACCCTGATGGGCTGGGGTGCGATCCCGGACGACCACGAGCTGAACGCCGGCATGGTCGGTCTGCAGACCTCGCACCGTTTCGGCAACGCGACGTTCCTGGAGTCCGACTTCGTCCTCGGCATCGGCAACCGCTGGGCCAACCGCCACACCGGCCGTATCGACGTCTACACGGCCGGCCGCACCTTCGTCCACGTCGACGTGGAGCCCACCCAGATCGGCAGGATCTTCGCCCCGGACTACGGCATCGCCTCGGACGCGAAGGCGGCGCTCGGGCTCTTCGTCGAGGCGGCGCGGGAGTCGAGTGCGGCGGGCGCGCTGCCCGACCGCTCCGCGTGGGCGGCCGCCGCGCAGCACAAGCGGGCGACCCTCCAGCGGCGTACGCACTTCGACGACATCCCGATCAAGCCGCAGCGTGTCTACGAGGAGATGAACAAGGCCTTCGGGCCCGAGACGCGGTACGTCAGCACGATCGGTCTGTCACAGATCGCGGGCGCCCAGATGCTGCACGTCCACCGGCCGCGGCACTGGATCAACTGCGGCCAGGCGGGGCCCCTCGGCTGGACGATCCCGGCGGCGCTCGGCGTCGCCAGGGCCGACCCGCAGGCGCAGGTCGTCGCCCTGTCCGGGGACTACGACTTCCAGTTCATGATCGAGGAGTTGGCGGTCGGCGCCCAGCACCGGATCCCGTACGTCCATGTGCTGGTCAACAACGCCTACCTGGGGCTGATCCGGCAGGCGCAGCGGGCGTTCGACATCGACTTCCAGGTCAAGCTGGAGTTCGAGAACGTCAACGCGCCGGAACTGGGCGTCTACGGCGTCGACCATGTGAAGGTCGCCGAGGGGCTGGGCTGCAAGGCGATCCGGGTGACGGACCCGGCCGAGCTGGGAGCCGCCTTCGAGCAGGCCAAGAAGCTCGCGGCCGAGTTCCGGGTGCCGGTCGTCGTCGAGGCGATCCTGGAGCGCGTCACCGACATCGCGATGAGCGTCACCAACGACATCGGCGCCGTCGTGGAGTTCGAGGAACTCGCCACCGAGCCCGGGCACGCGCCGACCGCGATCAGGACGCTGAAGGCCTGATGGCCTGGGGGCCTGAAGGTCTGGGGGTCTGGGGGCCGTAGGGCCTGAACGTCTGAAGGTGCGACCGGACGCACGGTGTGGGAAGGGGCGGGCCGTCCTGAGGACGCCCCGCCCCTTCCGCGTCCGTCCCCCTCGGACGCGCGGGGTCCGCCGCCCCCGTGTCGGCGGATCCCGCGTGCCCACAATGTGCCCTGTCCGGGGGGAGGTTGAAGCCTGCGGACCAACGTTCAGAGGTTGATTTGAGGTTGCGGGGCCGGGCCGGCCCTCGACGGCCCCGCCCCGACCGCCTCTGCGACCGCCCTTCGGACCATCGCCCGGCACTACTCCTCGTGCTGCTCCTGCGACAGTCCCGGCCAGTCGTCGGGGCCGCCGCCCTGCCATTCGACGAGGTCGCTGCGCTCCACCGCGGTCCGGTCGAGGTCGGCCAGGCGCAGGAGTTCGACGACGTCGTCGAAGTGCGAGGCGACCCCGAGCGCGGCATCGTCCGAGGTGACCCGGCGCGACCCGTCCAGCGCCGGCGGATGAACCACGATGTGCGGATGTCGCGTCGGATCGCCCATGCTCCCAGCGTCCTGCGTCGGCGGCCCGTCCGCATGTCGGCGCACGACACGGCAAGGGGCGGCCAGGCTCACGACGTGCGGCGCTCCCCGTCCAGCGTGGGGCCGGCGGGGAGCCCTGGGCCGGGCTCGGCCGCCCGGCGGCGCGAGGCCGGGCGCGACGAGACGTTCGCGCCGCCGGACGGGGCTCGGCGACGATCCGGGACCGCGGCGGGTGTGACGGATCCGGTCGGCCTTCCCTCAGGTCGGGAAGGGCGGAGCGGGTCCTCGACCACCGCACTGGCTCACACGCCGCCGCGGTCCTGGCTTGCCCGCACGATGCCGGCCGGTCACCCCTCGTCGGGGCCGGTCGGGCCGGTGCGGGCCGCTCGAGTGCTCGCCTGCGGCGATGTCCGCCGCCGGTGAGCCGGTGTCGACAGTGGTTCGGTGGTTTCCGGGCGGCGCCGCCGCCTGGGCGCGACAGGACAGATGTCGGCGGCGGCGCCGCCCGGAAGCAGAGGGGGCGGAGAGGGGCGGAGAGGATCAGACCCGTGCGCCGGACAGGCGCTCCACCGTCCGCAGCAGGGCGGAGTGGTCCAGCCCGCCGTCGCCCTGTGCCCGCAGGCTCGCGACCAGCTGGGCGACCACGGCGCCCACGGGCAGGGCGGCGCCCACGTTGCGGGCGGCGTCGGTGACGATGCCCATGTCCTTGTGGTGCAGGTCGATCCGGAAGCCCGGCTCGAAGTCCCGGCGGAGGAAGTTGTCCTTCTTGCGCGTCAGGACGGTCGAGCCGGCCAGGCCGCCGCCCAGGACGTCGAGGGCCGCCGCGAGGTCCACGCCCGACTTCTCCAGGAAGACCACGGCCTCCGCGCACGCCTGGATGTTGACGGCGACGATCAGCTGGTTGGCGGCCTTCACGGTCTGGCCCGAGCCGTGCGGGCCGCACAGCACGACGGTCCTGCCGAGCGCCTCGAAGACCGGCCCGGCCTCGTCGAAGTCGGCCTGCTCGCCGCCGACCATGATGGACAGCACCGCCTCGATCGCGCCTGCCTCGCCGCCGGACACCGGGGCGTCGAGCACCCGGATGCCCTTGCCGGCGGCGGCCTTCGCCAGGTCGACGGAGGTCTGCGGGGTGATCGAGGACATGTCGATCAGGAGCGCGCCGGACCGTGCGTTCTCGAGGATGCCGTCCGGGCCGTAGGCGATGGCCTCGACCTGCGGCGAGGCGGGCACCATCGTGATGATCACGTCGGCGTCCCGTACGGCCTCGGCGAGGGACCCGGCCGCGGTGCCGCCGGCGGCCGCCAGACGGTCCAGCTTGTCCTGTTCCAGTGTGAAGCCCGTGACGTCGTAACCCGCCTTGAGCAGGTTCTCGGACATGGGGGAGCCCATGATGCCGAGGCCGATCCAGGCGATCTTGGGGAGGGTGGTCATGCGGGTGCCTCTCTGACTGCGATGCGATGGCGGGACGTTCAGCGCGCTGCGCGCGGGAGCCACTCGAAGGCCTCGGAACTCGGCCTGTCGCCCGGCTTGTACTCGAGGCCGGTCCAGCCGTCGTAACCGGCCTTGCGCAGCCGGCCGAGGAGCTCCTCCAGCGGGAGCGCACCCGTGCCGGGCGCGCCGCGGCCCGGAGCGTCGGCGATCTGCACATGTCCGGTCGCCGAGGCGTACCGTTCGATCACCGCCGGCAGGTCCTCGCCGTTCATGGACAGGTGGTAGAGGTCCATCAGGAACTTCGCGTTGGCCAGCCCGCTCGCCTCGTTGACCCGGTCGACGACGCCGACCGCGGCCGACGCGCTCACCAGCGGATAGCGCGGCGACTCGGGCCTGTTCAGCGCCTCGATCAGCAGGATCGCGCCGATCCGGTGGGCCGCCCGGGCCGCGAGCACCAGGTTCTCCAGCGCGAGCGCGTCCTGTTCGGCCGGGTCCACGCCGTCGACCCGGTTGCCGTAGAGCGCGTTGAGCGCCGTGCAGCCGAGCGAGCCGGCGAAGTCGGCGGCCACGTCGACGTTGGCGCGGAACCGGTCCGATTCCGCGCCGGGGACCGACAGCGCGCCGCGGTCCGGGCCCGGGAGCCGCCCGGCGTAGAAGTTGAGGCCCGTGAGCCGGACGCCCGCGTCCTCGATCGCCTTCCCGAGCGCGTCGAGCTCGGACCGGTCGGGGGTGGGGGAGTCGATCCAGGGCCACCACAGCTCGACCGCGGTGAAGCCGGCCGCGGCGGCGGCCGCGGGGCGCTCCAGGAGCGGGAGTTCCGTGAAGAGGATCGACAGGTTGACGTTGAAGCGCTGCTCTTCGAAGCCCATGGGGTTCCGCGCTCCCTTCCGTGTCGAGTATTTCCGTAATGCGGAAGTTAGTTTCTGTCTACCGGAAGATTGCCGTCGGGTGGCGGGGATTGTCAAGGGGGTGGGGAGTGCGGGGGCCCGACCTGCCGTCGGGTGGCGGCGTTCCCGTCGGCGGTCGGGCGCCGTGCGCCTGCCGGACTCCCGGGTGAGTGTCGGCCGGGTCCGTTAGGGTCGGGGTCCGGGCGTCGTCGGCCCGGTCCCGTTCGGAGAGGTGTGGGGGCGCGATGCGACTGAAAGTGGAGTTCACCACCGAGCCCTTCGATCTCGAGGAGGCGCCGGCGCACGCGCTGGCCGCCCGCGCGGTGATCGAGGCGGCTGCCCTGGACGCGGTGGACGTCGGCCCCTTCGGCAACACCGCGGAGGGCGCCGCCGAGGCCGTGCTCGCTGCCGTGGGCGACCTGCTGCGCGCGTCCCTCGGAGCCGGCGCCACCCGGATCTCGCTGCAGGTCAACGTCATCGGGGACGCTCCGGACGCGACCGGCGACGCCGTCGGGGCGGGCCGGTGACCGCCGCCGACGGCGACGACGCCTTCATCGCGGCCGTGAAGCCGCTGGTCGACGCGATGGGCGGCGAGATGCTCCCGCCGGACGAGGCCGGGGTCGAGGACGTCGTGCTGACCTGGCAGGGCGTCGAGGCCGTAGCCGTGCGTCTGCCGCAGCTCGCCGACTCCCTCGACCACATCCTGGCCGCCATGGAGCGCAGGAAGGGCAAACCCCTCGCCGACCTGGACCGCAAGGCCAAGCAGGAGGTCGTGCGGATACTCGAGGCGCGCGGCGCCTTCTCCGTGCGGCACGGCGTGGAGACGGTGGCGAGCGCGCTCGGGGTGAGCCGCTTCACCGTCTACAACTACCTCAACCGGGACAAGGGCGCCTGAGCGGCCCGTAGGCGGACGCGGGGGCGAAGGCGGACGCGGAGCGGTTCGTCACCCAGAATTTTCAACAAAGTGTTGACGTAGCGTCGTCGGGGGGCGTTAGCTGGCGACAGCCCGCTCAAGCACGAGGCCGCCGTCCGCGGCCATGGAGGCTTCCGTGACGTCGACTTCCCCGTCCCCGGGCCTGGCCCGGTTCAACGCCCTCGAGGAGTCCGCGGCCCTCGCCGCGCTCCATGAGGCGTGCGCCTCGACGGCCTGGGCGAACCGACTGCTCGCGGCCCGCCCCTACACCGCCGCAGACCGCCTCTACGCGGTGAGCGACGCCGCCACGGCCGATCTGACCGACGCCGACCTGGCGGAGGCGATGGCCGGACACCCGCCGATCGGCCGCCCCCTGCCGGGCGATGCCACCTCGGCCCGCGAACAGCGCGGCATGGACTCGGCGCCCGAGGAGCTCAGGGCGGAGATGCTCGAACTCAACCTGGCCTACCAGGAGAAGTTCGGCCATGTCTTCCTGATCTGCGCCACCGGTCGCACCGGGGAGCAGATGCGCGACGCGGTCAGGGAGCGCCTCGGCAACGCGCCGGAGCGGGAGCGCGAGATCGTCCGCACCGAACTGGGCAGGATCAACCGTATCCGCCTCGCCCGACTCGTCGAAGAGGACTGAGACCCGCCATGAGCACCAGCACCACCGCCTCGGTGTCCACCCACATCCTGGACACCTCCGCAGGCCGCCCCGCCGAGGGCGTCGCCGTCCGACTCCTCGCCCGCCCGGGCCGGGACGCCGACTGGCAGGCGCTCGGCGGCTCCGCGACCGACGCGGACGGACGGTGCAAGGACCTGCCGGCGCTGCCGGAGGGGACCGCCCACGTACGGCTCGACTTCGCCGTGGAGCCGTACTTCGAGAACAAGCGAGCCGATCCGCAGCAGGACGCCCCCGCGCATCGGGACAGCGGCGCCCCGGCGGTGTTCTTCCCGGAGGTGGCGATCACGTTCGCCGTCGTGCCGGGCGAGCACTACCACGTGCCGCTGCTGCTCAACCCGTTCGGCTACTCCGTATACCGAGGGAGCTAGCAGACATGGCAGACCACCCCCGCCCGGGCCGCCCCGTGCTTCTGGGACAGAACCAGTACGGCAAGGCCGAGAACCGGGTCGTGAAGATCACGCGGGACGGCGCCACCCACCACATCAAGGACCTCAGCGTCTCCGTGGCGCTGAGCGGCGACATGGACGAGGTCCACTACTCCGGCTCGAACGCCAACGTCCTGCCGACCGACACCACCAAGAACACGGTGTACGCGTTCGCCAAGGAGCACGGCATCGAGTCCGCCGAGCAGTTCGGCATCCATCTCGCCCGGCACTTCGTGACCTCGCAGGAACCCATCAGGAAGGCCCGGATCCGCGTCGAGGAGTTCGCCTGGGAGCGGATCGACACCTCCGGCACGGCCTCCGGACTCCCCGGCGCGGACGACCCCAGGCACTCGTTCGTCCGCAAGGGCCAGGAGACCCGGCTCACCCAGATCACCTACGACGGGTCGTCGTGGGAGGTCGTCTCCGGCCTCAAGGACCTGGTCGTGATGAACTCGACGGACTCCGAGTTCTGGGGTTACGTCAAGGACAAGTACACGACGCTTCCCGAGGCCCACGACCGCATCCTGGCCACCCAGGTCTCCGCCCGCTGGCGCTTTCGCTGGTCGGACGACGCGCAGCCGGCGCCGGACTGGGAGACGTCCTACGAGCAGGTGAGGAAGCACATGCTGCAGGCCTTCGCCGAGACGTACTCGCTGTCGCTCCAGCAGACCCTGTACGAGATGGGCTCGCGGATCATCGACCGGTGCGACGAGATCGACGAGGTCCGCTTCTCGCTCCCGAACAAGCACCACTTCCTCGTCGATCTGCAGCCGTTCGGGCTGAAGAACGACAACGAGGTGTACTACGCGGCCGACCGGCCCTACGGCCTGATCGAAGCCACGGTCCTGCGGGACGGCTGTGCGGCGAGGATCCCGGTGGACCTCACCAACCTCTGACCGCCCCCACCTTTTTCGGCACCCGCGGCCGGGGGAACCCGCCCTCGCCCGGCCGCGGCACTCAAAGCTCCCGGGTCCTGCCGTGCCCCCTCCCCACAGTCCGTTCAGCGAAAAGGACGCACCATGGCAGCAGTCGAGCGCATCGTCATCGAGAACGCCGCGATCGCGACCGTAGACGCCCAGGACACCGAGCACGCGGACGGCCATGTCGTCCTCGCCGGCAACCGCATCGAGTCGGTCGGCGCGGGCAGGGCCCCCGAAGGCCTGGAGAACGTCGTACGCCGCATCGACGCGGCCGGACACCTGGTCACGCCCGGCCTGGTCAACACCCACCACCACTTCTACCAGTGGATCACCCGGGGACTGGCCACCGACCACAACCTCTTCGACTGGCTCGTCGCGCTCTACCCCACGTGGGCGCGCATCGACGAGCGGATGGTCCGCGCGGCCGCCCAGGGCTCCCTGGCGATGATGGCCCGCGGCGGCGTCACCACCGCCATGGACCACCACTACGTCTTCCCGCGGGGCTCCGGCGACCTCTCCGGCGCGATCATCGGGGCCGCACGGGACATGGGCGTCCGGTTCACCCTCGCCCGCGGCTCCATGGACCGCAGCGAGAAGGACGGCGGCCTGCCCCCGGACTTCGCGGTGGAGACGCTGGACGGCGCCCTGGCCGCCACCGAGGAGACCGTCGCCGAGCACCACGACGCCTCCTTCGACGCGATGACCCAGATCGCCGTCGCCCCGTGCTCGCCCTTCTCCGTCTCCACCGAACTGATGCGCCGAGGAGCCGAGTTGGCCCGCCGGCTCGGCGTGCGCCTGCACACCCACGGCTCGGAGACGGTCGAGGAGGAGAAGTTCTGCCACGAGCTGTTCGGGATGGGCCCGACCGACTACTTCGAGTCCACCGGCTGGCTCGGCGAGGACGTGTGGATGGCGCACTGCGTCCACATGAACGACTCCGACATCGACGCCTTCGCCCGCACGGGGACCGGCGTCGCCCACTGCCCGTCGTCCAACGCCCGGCTGGCGGCCGGCATCGCCCGCGTCCCCGACATGCTGGCGGCCGGCGTGCCGGTGGGCCTGGGCGTCGACGGCACCGCGTCCAACGAGTCCGGCGAACTGCACACCGAACTGCGCAACGCCCTGCTCATCAACCGGCTCGGAGCGCACCGCGAGGCCGCGCTGAACGCCCGTCAGGCGCTGCGCCTCGGCACCTTCGGCGGAGCCCAGGTGCTGGGCCGTGCGACGCAGATCGGCTCCCTGGAGCCTGGCAAGCTCGCCGACCTGGTCCTGTGGAAGCTGGACACCCTCGCGCACTCCTCCATCGCCGATCCGGTGACCGCGCTGGTCTTCGGCGCGGCGGCCCCGGTCACCGCCTCCTTCGTGAACGGCCGTCAGATCGTCGAGAACGGACGGCTGTCGACCGTCGACGAGGACGCCGTCGCCCGCTCGACCCGCGAAGAGGCCCGGCGGCTGGCAGGGATCGCCGCGCAGGGCTGACCCGCCGAAGACTCCGGCCGAGGGGGACGGCCCTCGGCCGGATGCCGTACACCCGCGTGGTGCACGGCGGCCGTGACCGGGGCGTGCGCGGGACGCGCGCGCCCCGGAACGGTCCCGGGCCGTCCTCGCCGCCGGGCGGCCGTCCGCACCGTCTCCCGGGCGCGGGGGATCACCGGGGTGACCCGGGCCCCTGCCAGGCCATGAGGTTCGCGAGAAGCTCCGCCTGCTCGACCGCGTCGTCCAGCGCGTGGTGCGTGTGGGGGCGCCGGGGCAGCAGCTCGGCCGGCATCGTCCGCTTGGCCACCGCCCGCAGCGGCACCCCCGCCTTGACGGCGTACAGCGTCTTCATGTCGAGGCAGCCGGAATGACCGAACGGACTCTCCCCGGTGAAGCGGATCAGGTACCAGTACAGGAACGTCCAGTCGTACGAGGCCGGGTAGCCGCACATCACCGGCTGCGCGCCTTCGCCGACCTCCCGCACCCACCGGCTGAACTCGGCGAGCGCCGACGCGGGGTCCCGCCCTTCCCGGAGCAGGCGGCCACGGTCGAGCCCGCTCACGGCGAGCGCCTCGGGAACGAACCGGTCGCTGATCGGCCGCAGTTCACGGTAGAAGGTCTGTCGGGCGGGGTCGGCCGCGGTGAATCCGTCGGCGTCCTGCCGGCCCGCGACCGCGGCGCCCAGGCTCAGCAGCGAGTACGGCCCCGGGATCGGTCCGTCCGCCTCGACGTCCACCGAGATGTAGAGGCTGGGTCTCACTTGTCTTCGTGCGGTCATGGAGCCGGATCCTCGCAGGCCCATCGGGTGTCCGGCATCCGAATTCAGGGCCGCCGCGGCGCCCGGCACGGCGTGGCCCGGGGCAGCCGGCCGGTGAAGAACGCCGTCGGCGGGACGCCCATCAGGCTGCGGAAGTCGGCGGTCATGTGCGATTGGTCGTAGTAACCGGCGTCGGCGGCGAGTTGTGCCCACGGGGCGGAGGCCGCGTGCGTGAGGAGGTGACGGACGCGGTCGATGCGGGCGTAGTGCTTGGGGGAGACCCCGACGCCTACGGCGAAGAGGTTGCGCAACTGGCGTTCGCTCACGGCGAGTTCGCGCGCGACGTCGCGTACGGCGGCGGGGGCGCGGTCCGGGCGGGTGGACAGCGCGTCGACGGCGGCCCGCAACAGGCGTTCGCGCGGACCGTCCACCGGCGGCGGCAGCAGGTCGGCGAGGCGGGCGGTGATGTCCTGCGGTTCCCCGACGGTCAGTTCGCGGACCAGGCGGCGAGCGGCCGGGGCCGGCAGATCGTCGGCCGGCACCGCCCGGCCCACGAGATCCCCCGCCGGCACCCCGAGCAGCGGCCCCACCGCCCCCGGCGCCAGGCGCAGTTGCGTGCACGACACCAGGCGCTCGTCCGGATCGGCGTGATACGTGGCGCGCGTGCGCGGTCCGACGACCAGCGCGTCGCGCCGGCCGTTCCCCGCGACGCGGACCACGACCTTGGTCGCCGTGTCCGGCACGTGCGTGTAGGCGTCCTCGGGCGCGCGGTCGACGACGACGTCGCCGATGCCGTCGATCCAGGTGCGCAGCGCTGAGGGAGCGGGCAGGGGCTGCTCGGCCAGGGCGTTCGTCACGCCTCCACCGTAGACGCGCGGCAGCGGTGTGCGGGCGGCCGAAGCGTGCCGGAATCTCCTAGAGCCGGGAGGGCGGCGGCCGCCACCGTGGTGGTCATGATTCTTGTGACCGGTGCTACGGGCACCATCGGCGGCGCACTCGTACGACACCTGGCGGCGCGCGGCGAGAAGGTGCGCGCCCTGACCCGCGATCCCGCGAAGGCCCGGATGCCCGCGGGCGTCGAGGTGGTGCGCGGCGACTACCTCGACCCCGCCTCCCTGGAGGCCGCGATGTCCGGGGCGCGGGCCGCCTTCCTGGTGGGGCTGCCCGGGCCGTCCGCGCAGCACGACGGGCCGCTGGTGGGGGCGGCCCGCGCGGCCGGCGTGGGCCGGCTGGTCAAGCTGTCCGCGATCGGCACCGGCGATCCCGGGCTGGGGCCCACCGGGCAGTGGCACGTCGAGGGCGAGCTGGCGGTCCGGGAGAGCGGCGCCGAGTGGGTCGTCCTGCGGCCCTCCTCCTTCGCCTCGAACACGCTGAGCTGGGCGGAGGCCCTACGGGCGGGGGAGCCGGTGCCGAACATGAGCGGCGACGGACTCCAGGGGGTCGTCGATCCGCGCGACGTCGCCGAGGCGGCCGCCGTCGCCCTCCTCGACGAGCGCCGGGCGGGCCGGACGTACACGCTGACCGGGCCCGAGACGATCAGCGTGCCCGGCCAGGCCGCCGTGCTCGCCGGGCTGCTGGGGCGGCCGGTGACGACCCGTGACCTCGCGCAGGACGAGGTGCGCGCGTTCGTCCTGGACCGCTGGCGGGACGAGGCCGTCGCCGACGGCGTCGCGACGGGTTCCGCGTACGTCCGGCGGGGAGGCAACGCGGTCGTCACCGAGGACGTGCCCCTGCTGCTGGGTCGGCCGGCGCGGACGTACCGCGCGTGGGCAAGGGATCACCGGGAGGCGTTCGGGGCGGGGTGACGGGGCGGGGCTTCGGGCGCCCCCTTCGGGGGCCGGGCGAGGGTCGCGGGGGCCGCGGGGGCCGCGGGCCCTAGAGTCCGAACAGGGCCGGTTCGGTGGCCAGTTCCTTGAAGTAGTCCTGCGGGTTCGCGACCATCCGGCGCTTCTTCAGGTCCAGCAGGCCGCCGACCGAGCTCAGTTCGGCGGCGACCGTGCCGTCCGCCCGGGTGATGGTCTGCTGGATGCGGAACGTCTTGCCGCCGCCCCACTCGAAGACGCAGGACACGTCGACCTCGTCCCCGGCGAGCAGTTCGCGCCGGTAGCGGATGGCGGTCTCCAGGGCGACCGGGCCCACGCCTCTGCCGATCAGACCGGCCTGGCTTATGCCCGCCGCCTGCAGCAACGACCAGCGAGCGTGTTCCGCGTAGTTGATGTACACGCTCTGGTTGAGGTGTCCCTGCACGTCGGTCTCGTATCCGCGGACGGTGACCCTGACGGAAAACGGCTCGCTCACTGCTTCCCCTTCTCGTCGACGAGCACGCGATGCCCTGTTCATCGGTGCCGTGTGCCTCGGTGCACCGACCACCGATGCACCGGGAACCGATCTTGGCATGTCCCTCACATCCGGCGGGGGGAAGCCAGCAGATAGCGCGCTCTCGTCCGGGGATCGGTGTGCTCGCCGACCTGCCAGCCCGCCCCTTCCAATGTCGCCGCGCAGGCTCGCAGCGTCGCGTCGTCGGGTCCGTGCACGGCGACCGCCTCCGGCTGCGGGGTGGCCCGTACCCGGTAGCCGTCCCCTCCTGCGGGTCCGGCGGGGCGGTGCCCGGCCGCCTCCAGGGCCAGCGCGGCCGCACGCACCAGATGCGCGCGCTCCCAGCCGCAGGGACGGTCCGTGCCGCCGTCCGTGTTGGTCATCCGGCGCAGCTCCAGCAGTCCCTGCCAGGCGCTGTGCACCTCGCGGACCCTGGCCGGTCCCGCCGTCCGGGCCGTCTCCTCGCCGCCGACGCGCGCGGCGAACACCTCCGCGCCGCTCTCCGCCTTCGGCGGGACGGCGGCCGGCGGTTCGGGCACGGCCTCCCGGACGCGGTGGCCCGCCGGGGTGAGGAAGCAGTCGTGCGGCGGCCGCGGGTGCCGGAACGCCAGCCCGTGCCGCACCAGGGCCGCCAACTGCGCCTGGGTGCCCCGCAGCCGCCCGGTGACGGGCTCGGCGGCGTCGATCACCCGCCGCTGCGCCGCGGTCGGCGGTCGTGTCACGGCCTGCTCCCTCCCGGCGACGGGCCACGGGCCCCCCGCAGGTCCCCGTAGGTCTCCCGTGCGTCTCGTCGCGTCTCACCTGCTGCGTCCGAGGCTACGACGCGGGTCTGACATTCCCGGCGGCGATCGCCGGCCGCCCGGCGCCGCTACTGGCGGTAGCCGCTCAGGAAGCGGCCGATCCGGCCGATGGCCGCCTCCAGGTCGTCCGCGTGGGGGAGGGTGAGGATGCGGAAGTGGTCCGGGGCCGGCCAGTTGAAGCCGGTGCCCTGGACGACCTGGATCTTCTCCCGCAGCAGCAGGTCCAGGACGAACTTCTCGTCGTCGTGGATCTTGTGCACCTTGGGGTCCAGGCGGGGGAACGCGTACAGGGACCCCTTGGGCTTCACGCAGGACACGCCCGGGATCTCGTTGAGCTTCTCCCAGGCCACGGTGCGCTGCTCGTGCAGGCGGCCGCCGGGCGCCGTCAGCTCGTGGATGGACTGGCGGCCGCCGAGCGCGGCCTGGATGGCGTACTGGGCGGGCGCGTTGGCGCACAGCCGCATGGACGCCAGCATGGTCAGGCCCTCCAGATAGTTCCTGGCGTGCTGTTTCGGACCGGTGACCACCAGCCAGCCCGACCGGAAGCCGGCCACCCGGTAGGTCTTCGACAGCCCGCAGAAGGTCAGCACGACCAGGTCGGGGGCGAGCGCCGCGACCGAGTGGTGCACGGCGTCGTCGTACAGGATCTGGTCGTAGATCTCGTCGGCGAAGACCATCAGGCCGTGCCGGCGGGCGAGGTCGAGGATGCCCTCGATGATCTCCTTCGGGTAGACCGCGCCGGTGGGGTTGTTGGGGTTGATGATGACGACGGCCTTGGTGCGGGCGGTGATCTTCGATGCCATGTCGTCCAGGTCCGGGTACCAGTCGGCCTGTTCGTCGCAGAGGTAGTGGACGGCCTTGCCGCCGGCGAGGGTGGTGACGGCCGTCCAGAGGGGGAAGTCGGGGGCCGGGATGAGGATCTCGTCGCCGTCCTCCACCAGCGCCTGCACGGCCATGGAGATCAGCTCGGAGATGCCGTTGCCGAGGAAGACGTCGTCGACGCCGACCTCCAGGCCCAGCGTCTGGTAGCGCCCCGCCACCGCGCGGCGGGCCGACAGGACACCGCGCGAGTCGGTATAGCCGTGCGCCCGGGGGAGCATCCGGATCATGTCCTGGAGGATCTCCTCCGGCGCCTCGAACCCGAAGAGCGCGGGGTTGCCGGTGTTCAGGCGCAGGACGCTGTGGCCCGCCGCCTCCAGCGCGTCGGCGTGCTCGATCACCGGGCCGCGGATCTCGTAGCAGACCTCGCTCAACTTGTTCGACTGCCGGAACTCCATGCGCGCTCGCCCCTCCGGTTGGTGTGTTGCTTGGTTTTACCAAGTTCCCGCTTGGAAAGTCCAACGACATGTCTAGACTGCGTGCCATGTCACCTCGCCGAAGCTACGACCAGTACTGTTCCGCCGCGCGCGCCCTCGACGTCGTCGGCGACCGCTGGACCCTGCTGATCGTCCGGGAGCTGCTCGCCGGCCCGCGCCGCTACACCGACCTGCACGCCGACCTGCCGGGTGTCAGCACGGACGTACTCGCCTCACGGCTGAAGGACATGGAGCGGGACGGGCTGACCACCCGGCGCAGGCTGCCCCCGCCGGGAGCGGCATACGTCTACGAACTCACCCTCCGCGGCGAGGAGTTGCTGCCGGTGCTGCAGGCCCTGGGGGCGTGGGGGGAGGGCGAGCTCGGTGAGCGGCGGCCCACCGACGCCCTGCGCGCCCACTGGTTCGCGCTGCCCCTGCTGCGCGGCCTGCGGCACGGCGGGGTGGACGAGGGGCTGGTCGAAGTACGGCTGGAGGAAGGCGCGTTCCACCTCTATGTCGGGGACGCGCCGGGGCCGGTCTACGGCGACGGCCGCGCCCCCCGGGAGCCCGACGCGCTGCTCACCCTGGACGCCGATGCCGCCGCGGCCGTCGCCCGGGGGGAGCTGGGCGTCCTGGACGCCGTGCGCGTCGGCCGGATCGAAGTGGCCGGCGAGGGCCCGCCGGCGAAGGCGCTGCGGGCAGCATGAGACGGGGCCCGCTGCCCGACGTGCCGCGGGTGGCATGAGACAGGCCCGCCGCACGTGCTGCGGGTGGCATGAGACAGGGCCGCTGCCCGACGTGCTGCGGGCGGTGTGCGGCGGGGCCCGTCGGCCGACGTGCTGCGGGTGGCATGAGGCAGGCCCGCCGTACGTGCCGCACGGGGCATGAGACAGGGCCCACCGCGGCGCGCGGTGGGCCCTGTGAGGAGGCGTCAGGCGCCCGGGGGCACGTGCCGCGGCCGTCCCGAGCCGCGGGTCAGCGTGTATCCGCCGATCCCGGCGAGGGCGGCGAGCACCGCGCCGACCGCGGTCCACACCCACCGGTCGGACCACCAGCCGGACGCCCAGCCGTCGTCCGGCTCGATGCTCGACAGCACGGCCGAGGCCGAGGAGTCGTCCTTCTCGGTCTCGGACCTCGCCGCGATGCCGGGAACGAGCGGCTTCGCCAGCGAACCGTCTACGGCCGCGGATCCGCCGATGTCCTTGGAGTCGACCCGCAGTTCCGCCCCGACCGGCAGGCCCAGGTCGGCCGCAGCCAGCCCGAGGACCGTCAGCCGGACGTAGTACGTGCCCGGCAGCGGGTCGTCGGCCCACGGCTCCGACCAGGCGCGCACCGTGCGCAGCACGCAGGCCAGTTCGACGGAGCTCGCGCCCGCCGCGGCGGTCCGCGTCTGCGCGCCGTACTGGCAGGCCTGACGGCGCCGCAGACCGTCGTACACGTCGACCTGCCAGGTCTGCGCCGCATGGGTCCCGGGCAGCTTCACCGTCGCCTCGACGGTGGGGCGCTGACCGGTGTCCGCCGGGAACGACCAGTACAGGTAGTCGCCCGCGGAGCCGTTCGCCGTCGCCTTCTGCCCCTGTTCGATCTCCGTCGCCGTACGGAACGAGGTGCCCGCCTCGGTCGGCGCGGAACCGTCGCCGGACGGACTCGCCGACGGCGTCGAGTCGGCCGCGGCCGGTGCGGCCGCGGGGCCGAGCGCCAGCCCCGCCACCGGCCCGAGCACCAGCAGGACGCTGCTCAGCACACGTGTGATCCGCATCAGTTGGTCCTCCAGACCGCTACCCGCCAGCGAGACGCCCAGCCCCACAGCACACCCGCGAGGAAGCCGACCAGCACCAGGACGCCCAGCAGCCACCAGCCCCGGCCGAGGCCGAAGGCGGCCACGTCGCTCGCCTGCGACGGGCCGTCCACGACGTCCACCGTCAGCTCCAGCGGCATGCCCGGCGTGGTCTTCACGCCGGCCGCCGCCGAGTAGGAGTTGGTGACCTGGACGCACACCGTCTCGGCCGGCGTGTCGTCGTCGTCGCTCTCCGCCTTCGGGTAGCGCAGACCCGTCGAGATGACGTCGGTCCGGCCGATGCCCGCGGCCTCGCCGCGCACGATCTCCCGGCCGTGCACGGTGAGCGCCCGCAGCAGCACCCCGTAGTCGGGGTTCACGGCCCGGTCCGCCGACACGCTCACCGAGGCGCGCAGTTCCTGGCCCGGCTCGACGTCGACCCGGTACCAGCGCTCCTGGCCGAACTCCTCGCGGTCGGTGTACAGACCCGACTTCAGCGTGGGCGCCTTGGCGCAGGAGGCCGCGCCCTCGGCGGCCACCGGAGTGACCACGGGATCCGCGGCCCGGTCGACCAACTGGTTCACCCGGTCGGTGAGTTCGTCGGTGTGCTCCACCGAGGTGTAGGTGCCGCCGGTCGCCTCCGCGATGCAGCTGAGCTGCCGGCGCATCTTGACGTTGGGCACCAGGCCGAGGGTGTCGATGGTCAGGCCGATGCCCTTGGCCGCGATCTCGCGGGCGACCTCGCACGGGTCGAGCGGAGGACAGGTGTCCTCGCCGTCGCTGATCAGCACGATGCGCTTGGAGCCGGTGCCGCCGTCGAGGTCGCCGGCCGCCTTCAGCAGGGCGGGACCGATCGGCGTCCAGCCGGTCGGCGACAGCGTCGCCACCGCCGTCTTCGCCTCGGTCCGGTCCAGCGGGCCGACCGGGTAGAGCTGCGCGGTGTCCTTGCAGCCCGTCTTGCGGTCGTCGCCCGGATAATTGGCGCCGAGGGTGCGGATGCCGAGCAGGACGTTCTCCGGGGTCGCGTCCAGCACCTCGTTGAACGCCTGCTTGGCCGCGGCCATCCGCGTCCCGCCGTCCATGTCCTTCGTCCGCATCGAACCGCTGACGTCGAGGACCAGGTCGACCTTGGGTGCGGCGGCGGTGGTCTCGTCGGCTGTCGCCCCGGCCGGGAACGCGATCCCGGCCGCGAGCGCGGCGAGCAGGGCGCAGACGCCCGCCGCCAGCCGTTGTGTTCTGATCATCGGCGGATCCTATTGATCAGAGGCGGCCCGCCACAAAACGGGGTCAGTCCGCCTGCCACCGCAACGGGTTGGGCAGCCCGGCCCACTGGTCGCCGGACGTCCTCGGCGACAGCCGCATCAGCGTCAGCGCCTTCGCGGGCAGCGGCTCCTCGCACAGCGCCACGAGGTCCGGGGAGCGGGGCAGATCCCGTACGGCGGCCTCCAGGGCCGCCCCCAGCGCCCGGCCGCTGCCGGCCGTCCCCGCCAGCGCTCCCGCCACCAGCGAGCCGAACAGCTTGCGGCGCAGCACCGTCACGTCGTCCGTGACGATCCGTGCGGGCAGGCCGTCGGGCAGCGGGACGCCGTGCCGGGCCAGCCGCGCCGGACTGACCCGGATGTCGGCCAGGTCGCGGTAGACCAGCCGCAGCGGCTCGCCCGTCGGCGACAGCACCACCAGCAGGTTCTGGCCGTGCGCCTCCAGCGCCACGCCCAGCTCCAGCATGCGCAGTCCGACGGTGAGCCCGAGCCGCGCCAGCCGGCCCAACCAGGCGCTGTCGCTAGGCAGTCCGGTGCCTGCGAGGGCGGCCACCGGGACGACGTGCTCGCCGGGCCCACCGTATTCCCGCGGCGACTCGCGCAGCACGGCCGCCAGGTCCGGCGAACAGGCGGTGGCGGCGCCCAGCGTCCGGGTCATGTGCAGCAGGCCGTGCGCGTGCGGCGTCAGGGTCTGCGCGAACGCCGAGAGGACCGCGGAGGCGGCCACCGAGCTGACGGAGATGTCCCGCACCGAGGAGGTCAGCCGGGTGCTCAACGCGGTCTTGACGTGCAGGCCGTCCGCCAGGGCGAGCGTGCGCAGCGACATCAGCGGACGGGCCGCCATCCCCTCCCGGCCGGTCCGGCCGAGCACATGTGCCGCCTGCCACGGATGCACCGGGATCAACAGCCGTGCGCCGTCCCGCAGTCGGTCCGGCCACTCGCCCGACACCAGGCAGTCGGCGGCGGGCGCCGGCAGCAGCTCCAGCCGCACCGACGGCCGGTGCTCGGGACCGTACGCCAGCTGCTCGGCCACCGAGAACCCGGGCCGCGCCCGGCAGTTGGGGTGGAAGGGATGCCCGTCGACGACCTGCTGCTCCCACTCCCAGTCCTGCGCCGGCCACTTCTCGGCATGCGCCAGGCCGCTGTCGTCCGGGTCCTGGCCGGCCCGGGACAACGCCAACGACGCGACGCTGTGGCCGAGTTCGGCGGCGAAGTCCGCACCGTGCGGGACCGCCAGCTCCGCCAGCAGCCGGGCGGGGTCGTCGTACGCCGTCGCGTCCAGGCGCACCTCGGTCACACCGGCGGCGGTCGTGTACGGGTCCGCGGGCGGGCCGAGCAGACGGCGTCCGTCCCGCAGCCGCAGCAGCAGCCCCTCCCGGCCCCGCGGACCGCACCCCTCACGGTGCGCCACCCATGGCAGCGGCTCGTGGGCGAGCGCCCGCCACAGCCGGGTCAGCACGGCCGCCCGGGCCCCGGGCAGCGCGGCCGTGAACCGCGGGCCGAGGGCGGGACGTACGGCGGCCAGTTCTTCGGCCAGGTCGGTCTCGACGCTGGGGGGACGGTGCACGGGGGAGCTCCTGGGGGTACGGGTACGGCGTCGCGGACGGCTCGTGACGACAGCGATACTTGATCGTCTCCGCCCAGCAGAACCGTAGGGAACCAGGGAACCAGTGGATCGCGTGGACCTCATCCCCCCGCCCCCCGAGCCGACGCCGCCCCCCGGGGCTCCGGCTCGCGGCGACGGCGTCGCCGAGCGTGCCGACGCGTATGCCGCCGCCCCGCTGCTGAACTGTCTGCTGCGGGAGCTCGCCGAGCCGCTGCCCCGCGCGCCGGGCGACGACGGACGGCCGGTCCACCGGCTGCCCGGCGGCCGCCTGCTGCGCGTGCGCGGCGACCGCCGGCCGGCCGGCCCGGAGGTCTACGAGGCGGGCGCCTGGCGTCCGCTGGACCACTGCGGGCTCGTCGCCCTGACCGCCGAGGAGCTGCGTCTGCGCACCGGAGCGGACAACCCCGACCTGCCCGCCGAGATGATCGACAGCAGGGACGTGGTGGCGGCGCTGCTGACCGCACGCGCGCGTGCCACCCCGCCGGCCGACCGCTACCTGCGCTCCGAACAGTCCCTGATCACCGGCCACCCCCACCATCCGGCCCCCAAAGCGCGCGGCGGCGGTCCCGCGGCCGGCTGGCTGCCGTACGCCCCCGAGGCGCACGCCCGCTTCCCGCTCGTCCTGCTGGGGCTGCGCGAGGACGCCGTCGTCGAGGAGGGCGACACCGGCGCGCTGGACGCCCTCGGCGAGGCCCCGCCCGGGTACCGGCTGCTGCCGGCTCACCCCTGGCAGCTCGACCTCGCGGCCCGGGAGCTCGCGCCCGCCTTCGCCGACGGCCGGCTGGTGCGGCTGGGCACGACCGCCTTCGACGTGTGGCCGACGGCCGCCGTGCGCACGGTGTACGCGCCCGAGCGGGACCTGTGCCTGAAGTTCAGCCTCGACGTGCGCATCACCAACGACATCCGCCGGCTGTGGCGACACGACCTGCTGAAGCTGCGCCGGACGGACGCCGCGGCGGCCCGCGCCTTCGCGGCCTGGGACGGTCCGGCGGTCTGGCTGAGCGACCGCGGCCACCGCACCGCCGCCTTCGCCTTCGAGGCGCTCGCCGTCCTGGTCCGCGACGGACTGGCCGCTCCGGTGCTGCCCGGCGCGACCCCGCTGCTCGCCGCGGGCCTCGTGGAGGGCTTCGACGGCAGCCCGCTGGCGGCGACGAAGGACCCCGCGAGGTGGTGGGAGGCGTACCTGTCGGCCGTCGTCCCGCCGGCCCTGGAGGCGTTCGCCGGTCACGGCGTCGTCCTCGAGGCGCATCTGCAGAACACGCTCGTCGCCGTCGACGCCGACGGCCTTCCGGTGCAGGCCCTGTTCCGGGACGCCGAGGGCGTGAAACTCCTGCCCGACGTGGAGCGGTCGGCGGGCTGGGAGCGGCTGGTGTACTGCCTGGTCGTGAACCACCTGTGGGAGGTCGCCGCGGCCCTCGCCGCACACCACCGCGGGTTCGACCCGTGGCCCGCGGCCCGCCGCGCACTGGCCCGCCACGACCTGCCCGAGACGGCGGCCCTGCTCACGGCGCCCACCCTGCCGGGCAAGACGAACCTGCTGCTGCGCTGGACGGGCGCGGACGGCGCGGACGCCCGCTATCTGCCGCTGCCCAACCCGCTCGCCGACGGGACCGACGCCCGCCGCACATGATCTGAATTACGCTGACCGGTGTGCTGCGCGAAGTGACCGCTGTCCGATACGTGAACCCGCTGAGGTCGGGCGGCTCCGTGCCCGGCGTCGTCGAGGCCGACGACCTCGGCACCTACGTCGTGAAGTTGTCCACGGGGTGGCGCTGACCTGTGGTGATGCGGCTGAACCCGTTCCTGACCTGCGCGGATGCGTCTTTCGGAGCGTTTCAGTTTCGTGCGGCGTTATGCAGCCGGTCCTCCCCACGCGCTCCCCAGCGGTGCGGACACTCCCCAGATTCTCCCCAGGGGAAGCCGACGTGACCAGCGGCGACGAGACGAAAGTCCGTATCCGTCGTTCGAACACTGAGTGACTGCCAAGGGGCTGGCGCGCTCTGAAGCCGCTGGCTGTGCCAAGCGAACAACCCGCAAGAACGCCTCCGCGCCGCCTGCCTCGCCGAAACCGCGGTCTTCGTCCTGGTGCTGGCCGGCACGCGCGGCTGATGCCCCAGCACATCCCCGGCCGGCACCGCATCCGGGACCGGGGCGGGATGCGCGCCCTGTGCGCAACGGCCGTTTCCTCGCCCTGTGCTGCGCCTACGCCCGTGCGGCGGGCACGGGACGTACGTCGTGTGTTCGCGTCCTGTGGGCCGGTGACTGTCCGGTCCCAGCCGAGCTGTTCGCGTATCTGCGGGGCAACGGCGCGGCGGTTCCTCGACGGAACATCCGCAGGCGAGGCATGGGATCAACCGGTGCGCAAGACGTCCAGCGCCATCAGGGCCACATGCAATGCGGTGCGCCGTTCGCCGGATTCGAGGTCGCAGCCGAGCAGGCGCTCGATGGTGCGCAGGCGTTGGTAGAACGTCTCGCGCGACAGACCGCCGCGGCGGCCCGCGCTGGTCTTGTTGCCGGCCACCCTGCGCGCGATGCTCGGCCGCGCGGCGGGCCGTCTCGAGGATGGGCGATCCGGCAGGCGTCCCCAGGAGACCGGTCACCGCGCATCCCTCCCACGGGAGAGCGACAGCCGCGCACGGCCGGAGGGCAAGGGCATTCTGTGCCGCGGAGGCAGACGCCCCGGAGCATCGAGTATCGAAGCGGGCATACGGACAGACCGATGTAACCGTGCGGGGCACTACAACCATGACGCGGCAGGCTCGGGAGAGAACGAAAGGGCTGGTCACAGCCGCCTGTCGAGCCATCTCGGATGGCGGACCGGCGCACCCTCGCCCTGGCGAACAGTGGATTCCGGTCGTCCGGACACATCCCGACTCGCCAACTTCCGGTACACGGAAGAGCCGACCACGAACCGAAAACGCGGTCAGTGCTCAGAGGTTGCTGTGAAGTCAGCGGTGATGGGCCGTTGACTTCCCTGTCGCGGCGACTCGCGTCCTCCGCGCAAGACACCTGGGCAGAGCCGTCCTTGTTCGCACCGGCGGTGCTCGCGACGGCCGCCGGTGCGCCGGTCGCCGCCCGGGTGCGAGCCGAAGTGGCACGGCGACGTCTTCACGCTTCGAAGGGACTGGCGGAGAGGGCATCCGGCTGTCGACCGGCGGCTCGGCACTCGGTCGGTCACATGAGGGACAGACTTCAGAGAAAGGAGGAGAGACCGTCGAGGAGCCTGTCCACGTCCTCGGCGGTGTTGTACGGCGCCAGGCCCACCCGTAGGGCGGGGTCCTCCAGCTTCAGGGCGGCGAAGGGCTCGTACGCGTAGAACGACCCGGCGGGGGCCAGGACGCCGCGTGCGGCCAGGTGCGCCTGGGCCTCGCGGGCATCGCGGCCTTCGAGTGTCATCAGGAGGGTCGGAGTGCGGTCGGCCGCCTTCGAGTGCACGGTGACGAGATCATCCAGAGTGTGCAGACCGTCCTGCATCCTCGTACGCAGCGCCTGCTCGTGTTCGTGCAGAGAGCCCAGAGAATGTGCGAGCCGCTCCCTGCGCGTGGTTGCTACGCCCGGGTCGATCGCGGCGATGAACTCCACGGAGGCCGTGGCGCCCGCCAGGATCTCGTAAGGCAGCGTGCCGAACTCGAAGCGTTCCGGCACGGTGTCGGGGGACGGCAGGAGCTTGTCCGGCTGGACGGTTTCGAGGAGTTCGGGCGCTCCCGCGAGCACGCCGCAGTGCGGTCCGAGGAGCTTGTACGGCGAGCAGACGAACAGGTCCGCACCCATCGCGGGCACGTCCACCAGGTGATGGGCGGCGTAGTGCACCCCGTCCACGTACACCAGGGCGCCGACCTCGTGCGCCCGGTCGGCGATCCGGCGTACGGGCGGTTTGGTGCCCAGCACGTTCGAGGCCGCCGTGACCGCGACCAGCCGGGTCCGGGGCGACAGCGCCCGCTCGAAAGAATCGAGGTCCAGTTCCGTCGTCCTGGCGTCGATCTCGATCCAGCGGACCGTCACTCCGGCGCGCTCGGCCGCCTGGACCCAGGGGCGGACATTGCAGTCGTGGTCCAGGCGGCTGAGGACGATCTCGTCACCCGCCTTCCAGCCCTTGGCCAGGTGACGGGAGAAGTCGTACGTGAGCTGGGTGGCGCTGCGCCCGTGGACGATGCCGTCGGCGGGCATGTTGAGCAGGTCGGCGTAGGCGGCGCGGAACTCCGCGACGGCGCGCTCGGCGTTCAGCTCGGACGGGCTGACAACACCCCGGTTGGAGAGGGGGCCGGTCAGCGTCGCGGTGATGGCGTCGGCGACGGGGCGGGGGGTCTGGGTCCCGCCCGGGCCGTCGAAGAAGGCGAGGCCGTGGTCGAGGGAGGGGAAGTGGGCCCGGAGCGCGGTCAGGTCGACGGCCATGGCCTCGGCTTTCTGCAGGAGTGGGGACCGGTCCTGCCAACGACTGGCGGCTGCGGGCGGTCGGCGACGGCGAGGACGACAGTGCGGGTGGGGCGCGCTCTTGCGGCCCGTTGCCTAGACTCTGGCACCGGTGAACGAACACGTAAAGCGATGGATCGAGAAGGGAGAGTTCACGATTCGTGAAGTCTCAGCCGGATCTGAAGCTCCTGTCCACCTTCATGGCCGTGGTGAACCGCGGCTCCATGGCCGAAGCTGCGGCAACTCTCGGCTACGTACCCTCCGCGGTGTCCCAGCACATCGCCGCGCTGGAACGCGACATGGGCATCGAGCTGGTCATCCGCCGCCCTGGCAGCCGGCTGATCCTCACCGCGGCCGGCCGCTCCCTCGCAAAGGCGACCGAGACGCTCTTCGACGCGACCGCCCGGTTCCAGGACACTGCCAACGGCATCTCGAACCGTGAAATCGCCGAACTGCGCGTCGGCGCCTACCCAAGCGCGATGAGCCACCTGCTCCCCGGGATCCTGTCCGTTCTCAAGCCTCGTGGCTTCGGCCCCCGCATCCGCCTGGTCATCGTGGAGACGGACAAAGGGCTGCCCATGCTCAGATCGGGTGATCTGGACCTGCTCATCGCCTACCGGTACATGCCCGAGGACCCACCGACCGCCTCTGGTGAGTGGACCATCACTTCTGTGGGGCACGAGCCGCTGGTGCTTGTCACGGGTACCCGGCCGGAACGTCGCCCGATGGAACTGGCGGAATGTCTTGAGATGGAATGGACCTCGGGCCATGCGCACAGTCCCGATCGGCGTCTGCTGCATCGCTGGGCCGGAGAACTGGGGATCTCTCCCGACGTCACGCTGGAAACCGAGGATCTGCACAGCATGCTGGCCATGATCAGAGCCGGTTTGGCGGTGGGGCTGATCCCAGCCACTCTCATCAGCGGAGACAAGGACTGGTCCGGAGTCGAACAGGTTGTCCTTCCGTCCGGAGTCGTGCCACTCCACCGCGAGGTTCTCGCCGTGAGCAGACCAGGCGCCCGCCTCCCCATCGTCAACGAGTTGGTCACGCTGCTGAACGAGGCTTTGAGGAGAGTCCGGCTGTAGGGGGTCGAGGAGGAGCCGCACGGAGAGTGCAGCCGCGTGTCACCTGATGCGACACCCACTTTCGGCTGGCTGCGTCAGACGGTTGCCGGCGCGTAGCCTGCGTTCCTCATGCGCCTGGTCAGGCGGGACAGACCGTCGAGCTCTGGACCTGAGCGACAGCCGAGCGTCGAAAGTGCTCAAGGGGAGTCCGGGTCTTGACGGTTCTACGGACCGGCTACCGATTGTGCCGCCCACCACACGGCGATCTGGGCCCGGGAGGAGAAACCGAGTTTGGTCAGGATTCGGTCGACGTGACTGTCGATGGTGCGTGGCGACAGCACGAGCTCGGCGGCGATCCGCCGGTTGGTCATGCCCAGGGCCACCAGTGCGGCTACCTGCTCCTCCCTGCGGGTCAGCGGGCTCTCGGATGCCGTAGCCGCGTCCGGACGGGTCCCGGTCTCGGTCTGGCTCTCCAGGGCGTAGTCGATGGCTGCGGCAGCGCCGTCGAGTGCGGCGCTGTCCCGCAGTGCCTGTTCGTACCCGTCATGGCCCAAGGCCCGGCGCACCTCGGTCGAGCAGCGGTCGTGGAACTCCGTGTCCTGCGGCTCGCCCATGGCGATGGTGACGTCGATGGCGTGGCGCAGCGACCGCGCCAGGCCCAGGAGGCGGCCGGCCCGCCGATGGTCACCGGCTGAAGCGGTGATCCAGGCCAGTTGCTCCACCATCTTGGCGATGCCGAAGGTGTCGTCGAAGCCCCGCAACGCCTCCAGTGCGGACCGCGCCAAGTTGTCGGCCTCCGACAGTTCGCCCAGTGTCCAGGCACGACGGCCCATGGCCATGAGCAGATGAGCACGGGCCCATTGCTCACCGTGGGTCTCAGCGGCCGCGAGGGCCTCCCGCGCGATCTGGGGCGCGCGCGGGTTCTTGGCCGCGTTGCCGACAGTGGCCAGTGTGCACAGCCAGGTCACCGTGCCGAACCGGTCGCCGAGTGCGGTGTGGTCAGCCACTGCCTGCTCCACATGGGAGAACGCCTCCGCCACCCGGCCCTGGAACAGTGCCGACACGCCCCGGTAGCCGCGCACACGGGCGGAGAGGGCTGGTTCGCCCAGCCGCTCGGCAAGTGCACCGGCCTCCGTCAGCCACCCGTCCGCTGCCGACAGGTCGGACTGCAACAGCGCCACGTGCGCGGCCGCCACCAATGCGTGAGCCCGCGCCGGAGTGGGGTCGGGCGCCTCCGTGAGAGCGCGCTCCAGCTGCCGCCGTCCCTCGCTGCGGAATCCACCCGCGACCCAGTAATAGAGGAGGGCGGCGGCCAATGCCAGCGTGGCCTGCGGGTCATCGCAACAGGACGCGTCGTGCGGCATCGCCGGGTTCAGCGCCGACGGCACGTTTCGGTACGCCAAGGCTGTCAGCAGATTGCCGTGCTCGGCCCGTAGCCGGGCCAGGATCTCCGGCTGACGCGGCTGCGGGTCGCACCAGTTCTCGTGGAGGTCCTTGGCCAGGGCGAGATAGAAGTCACGGTGCCATCGCCGCACCCGCCGGTCCTCGCGGGCGTCGTCGGTCAAACGCTCGCGCCCGTACTGGCGAATGGTCTCCAGCAGCCGCACAACCGGATCACTGTCGTCCTCGGCCTGGGGTGCGGACTTCGCCAGGGCGAGGTGTTCGGGTTGGCCCGGAGGACATCGACTACGCGAGAGGCGTGCTTCACGTTCGTCGCCAGGTCCAGGAGATCAAGGGGCGGCTGTACTTCGCCCTGCCGAAAGGGAAGAAGACCCGTGTCGTCGACATGCCCTCCACGGTTGCCGAGGAGCTCAAGCGCCACGTCGAAGCGTTCCCGCCGGTCGAGAGAGAACTCCCGTGGGAGAAGCCGGAAGGACCGCGAAGGAAGTTCTCGCTGCTGCTCACCACGCGATTCGGCGAGGCCATCGCCGTGAACACGTGGAACACATACACCTGGAAACCCGCATTGGCCCAGGCGGGAATCATCCCGCCGCGCGCCAAGGGGACAAAGGACTGGCAATGGGAGGCTGCGCCGAAGGACGGCTTCCACGCGCTGCGGGACACCTACGCCTCCATCATGCTGGAGTCTGGAGAATCCGTCGTGGCCCTGGCGTGGTGGCTCGGGCATTCCTCGCCTGCGATCACCCTCGGTTACTATGCTCACTTCATGCCGGAGGCCGGAAGCAAGGGGCGGACGACCATCGACGGACTGCTGGGGAGGCAGGGAGATTTGCATGCTCTTCGAAACTCCCCCGATTCTCCTCAGGGCTGCTGACGGGAAATATCCGCTGTTTGAGACCCCAAGGTCGACCGTGGATTGCAAGACTGAAAAGGCGGGTGGCCTGAGAAAATGCTGAGAGTGGTCACCGCAACTCGCTACATCGAACCCCTGCGCTCCGGCGGTTCCGTCCCCGGCGTCGTGGAGGCCGACGACCTCGGCACCTACGTCGTGAAGTTCACCGGCTCCGCGCAGGGCCGCAAGGCGCTGGTCGCCGAGGTGATCGTCGGCGAGCTGGCGCGCGCGCTCGGACTGCGCTTCCCCGAACTGGTCCTCGTCCACTTCGACCCGGCGCTCGCGGCGCACGAGCCGCACCAGGAGGTGCGCGACCTCCTCGACGCCAGCCACGGCGTCAACCTCGGCATGGACCTGCTGCCGGGAGCGCGGGACTTCACCCCGCAGGCCGCCGAGTCGTTCGCCGTGGACCCTTTGGAGGCGGGACGGATCGTCTGGCTCGACGCCCTGACCGTCAACGTCGACCGGACGGTCCACAGCTCCAACCTGATGCTCTGGCCCACGTTCGGGACCGTGCCGCCGCGGCTGTGGCTGATCGACCACGGGGCCGCCCTCGTCTTCCACCACCGCTGGGACGCCTCCGCTCCGGAGCGGGCCTACGACTTCCGCCACCACGCCCTGGGCCGCTACGCCCCCGACACCCGCGCCGCCGACGCCGAGCTGGCCCCCCGGGTCACCGAGGAGCTGCTGCGCGCGATCGTGGCGGAGGTCCCGGACGCCTGGCTGGCCGGCGAGGACGGCTTCGCGACGGCGGACGCCGTCCGGGAGGCGTACGTGCGCTACCTCCACGCGCGCGTGAGGGCCTCCGCGGCCTGGCTGCCGACCGGCTTCCCCAGCCGGGAGGAACTCGCCGCCGAGGAGGCCCGGCGGGCGGCGAAGACCCGTCAGGGCCGTCCGAGCTGGCTCAAACAGGTCCCGGACCTGCACGGCGAGCCGGCGGCGGAACAGGATTGGTCGGTGCACCTCGGATGAGCCATGCCGTACAGATCGAGTACTGCACCCAGTGCCGCTGGCTGCCCCGCGCGGCGTGGCTGGCGCAGGAGTTGCTGACGACCTTCGAGACGGAGATCGCGCAACTGTCGCTGAAGCCCGGCACGGGCGGCGTGTTCGTCGTCCGGGTCGACGGCGAGGTCGTCTGGGACCGCCGTGCGCAGGGCTTCCCGGAGCCCACGGCGGTGAAGCGGCTGGTGCGCGACCGAGTGGCCCCGGGGCGGACCCTGGGCCACTCGGACCGTCCGGAGGTCAGCCCCTGAGCTGCTCGTAGGCCGGCAGGGTGAGGAAGTCCGCGTAGTCCTCGTCGAGCGCGACCGTCAGCAGCAGGTCGTGTGCCTGCTGCCAGTGGCCGGCCGCGAACGCCTCCTCGCCGATCTCGTCGCGGATCGCGGCGAGTTCCCCGGCGGCGACCCTGCGGGCCAGCTCGGGGGTGGCCTTCTCGCCGTTCTCGAACTCCACCCCGGCGTTGATCCACTGCCAGATCTGCGAGCGGGAGATCTCGGCGGTCGCGGCGTCCTCCATGAGGTTGAAGATGGCGACCGCGCCCAGTCCGCGCAGCCACGCCTCGATGTAACGGATGCCCACCTGCACGGCGTTGACCAGCCCCGGGTAGGTGGGCCTCGCCTCGAGCGAGTCGACGGCGATGAGGTCGGCGGCCTCGACGTGGACGTCCTCGCGCAGCCGGTCCTTCTGGTTGGGCCGGTCGCCGAGGACCCTGTCGAAGGACGCCATGGCGATCGGCACCAGGTCCGGGTGAGCCACCCACGAGCCGTCGAACCCGTCGTTCGCCTCGCGGTCCTTGTCGGCCTTGACCTTCTCGAACGCGACCTTGTTCACCTCGGCGTCGCGACGGGAGGGGATGAACGCGGCCATGCCGCCGATGGCGTGCGCGCCGCGCCGGTGGCAGGTGCGCACGAGCAGTTCGGTGTAGGCGCGCATGAACGGGGCGGTCATCGTCACGGCGTTGCGGTCCGGCAGGACGAACCTGGCGCCGCCGTCACGGAAGTTCTTGACGATGGAGAACAGGTAGTCCCAGCGGCCCGCGTTCAACCCCGAGGCGTGGTCGCGGAGTTCGTAGAGGATCTCCTCCATCTCGTACGCGGCCGTGATCGTCTCGATGAGGACGGTGGCGCGCACGGTGCCCTGCGGGATGCCGACGTGGTCCTGCGCGAAGACGAACACGTCGTTCCAGAGGCGGGCCTCCAGGTGCGACTCCGTCTTCGGGAGGTAGAAGTACGGGCCCTTGCCGAGGTCGAGGAGACGGTGGGCGTTGTGGAAGAAGTAGAGGCCGAAGTCGACGAGGGCGCCGGGCACGGCGCGGCCGTCGGCGTCGACGAGGTGACGCTCGTCGAGGTGCCAGCCGCGCGGCCGCATCACGACGGTGGCGAGCTCGCTGTTCTCCTTCAGCGCGTACGACTTGCCGGACGCCGGGTCGGTGAAGTCGATGGAGCGGGTGTAGGCGTCGGCCAGGTTGACCTGGCCGAGGACGACGTTCTCCCACGTCGGCGCGGAGGCGTCCTCGAAGTCGGCGAGCCAGACCCGGGCCCCGGAGTTGAGAGCGTTGATCGTCATCTTGCGGTCGGTGGGGCCGGTGATCTCGACCCGGCGGTCGTCCAGGGCCGCGGGGGAGGGCGCCACCCGCCAGGAGTCGTCGGCGCGGATCGCGGCGGTCTCCGGGAGGAAGTCGAGCGTGCAGGTGCGGGCGATCTCGGCGCGGCGCTTCGCGCGGCGGGCGAGGAGTTCGTCGCGGCGCGGTGTGAACCGCCGGTGCAGTTCGGCCACGAAGGCGAGCGCCGGCTCGGTGAGGACCTCCCCCTGCCGCGGCAGGGGCTCGGCGTCGACGATGGCCAGCGGGGACGGCGCTGGTGCGGACATGAGCGGTCACTTCCTTCAGCGGTGGCACCGGGTGCCAGTCGTACCGGGTACGGCGAGCGAGGCTCCGGACGGGCCAAGCCCTTCTGAACAGTGGATACTAGTTTCCTCATCGTGGAAGTTCAATGGTTTGTTGATGTCGAGAGTCTCCGGGTCGAGGCAAGGCGGCGCTCGGTGCCAGGGGGCTCACTCGAGGTGAGCGAGATCCTCCGGTGTGTCGATGTCGAACGGCCGTGCCACGTCACCGCACTCGACGAGCGTGAGCGCCTCCCGGTGCGCGCTCAGATAGGCGCGCGCCCCCCGGTCGCCGGTCGCGGTCGCGGCGACGCCCGCCCAGTGACGGGAGCCGAACAGGACCGGATGGCCGCGCTCGCCGTCGTAGGCCGCGGACACGAGCGAGGACTCGCCCTCGTACGCCGCGAGCACCCGCGCCACCGCCTGCGGGCCGATGCCGGGCTGGTCGACGAGGAGGACCAGCGCCGCCCTCGCGGGGCCCTCCCTGGCGTGCGCGCCGGGGCCCGGCGGGTCGGCGGGCGAGACGGGGCGGGGCAGCGAGGCGAGCCCGGCGCGCAGTGACGTGCCCATCCCCTGCGCCCAGTCGGGGTTGTCCACCAGCACGCACCCCTCGAGCCGGGCCCGCTCCCGCACGGTGTCCGCGGCGGCCCCCAGCACCACGTGCACGCGGGTGCAGCCCGCCGTGCGCAGCGTGCGCACCGCGTGCTCCACGAGCGGGCGTCCCCGGTGTTCGAGCAGCGCCTTGGGCCGCCCGCCGAGCCTTCGCCCCCCGCCCGCCGCGAGGATCAGGCCCGCCACCTGGCACTCGGCGCCGGTCGCGCCTGCGTCTTCCGTGTGCGTCATGTGTCCTGCATACCTGACGCGGCGTCGGACACATGGTCTCCGGAGGCTGAATTTCGGTCCGCGCTGTGGCGCACCCGCCAGGGGGTGGCGTTTACTGACCCGCGCGTCCCCCGGCGCACGACCGGCGCCATGGGGAGGCGGGGCGGGACGGCGCGTACTCGTGCCCGGCGGGGTGCGAGGGGGGAGAGCTGTGTTGCGGAGCTTGGGGCAGAGGGCAGTGACCGGCAGCGACGAGGATCCGAGGGTGGCGGAACTGCGGACCGCGGTGTCCCGGCTGCGCCGCGAACTCGCCGCGCACCCTGCGGAGTTCCCGGACCGGGTCATCGCCGAGGACGAACTCGCCGCGCTCGCCGCGATGGCGGCCCACGGCACCCCGGAGGCGCCGCGGTTACGCCGCTCGCTGCTGCTGGTCGCCGGCGCCATCGGCTCGGTGAGCGCGCTGGCCCGCAGCCTGTCCGACGTGCGCAGCGCGGTGGAGCTCTTCGGGCAGACCCCGCGCCGCTGACCCGCGGCCCGCACTGCCCGGCGCGGGTCAGCCGGTTCCGGCGCCCGGATTGGTCAGGGCGTGCGACAGCTCGGCCGCCACCTGCTGGAGCACCGGCACGATCTTCTCCGTGGCCTCCTCCGTGACGCGGCCCGCCGGGCCGGAGATGGAGACGGCCGCGGCGGTGGGGGAGTCGGGCACGGACACCGCGAGGCAGCGGACGCCGATCTCCTGCTCGTTGTCGTCGACGGCGAACCCGGTACGCCGGACGTCCGCCAGCGCCGCAAGGAAGCCCTCCGGCGTGGTGATCGTCTTGTCCGTGGCGGCGGGCATGCCGGTGCGGGCCAGCAGGGCGCGCACCTCGTCGTCGGGGAAGCCGGCCAGCAGGGCCTTGCCGACGCCGGTGGAGTGCGGCAGGACCCGGCGTCCGACCTCGGTGAACATCCGCATCGAGTGCTTGGACGGCACCTGCGCCACGTACACGATCTCGTCGCCGTCGAGCAGCGCCATGTTCGCCGTCTCGCCGGTCTCCTCGACGAGGCGGGCCAGGTAGGGGCGGGCCCAGGTGCCCAGCAGCCGGGAGGCCGACTCGCCCAGCCGGATCAGCCGGGGGCCCAGCGCGTAGCGGCGGTTGGACTGCTGGCGGACGTAGCCGCAGGCCACCAGGGTGCGCATGAGGCGGTGGATGGTGGGCAGCGGCAGCCCGCTGCTCGCGGACAGCTCGCTCAGGCCGACCTCGCCTCCCGCGTCCGCCATCCGCTCGAGCAGATCGAAGGCGCGCTCGAGTGACTGGACCCCTCCGCCGGCGGACTTGGTGGAGTCGGGGGTGCTGGCGCTCGACGTCGGCACGGCGCGTCCTTTCGCAACGGGCGGGCGGGGCTGAAGCCTACCCGCCGGTCGGTTGACTCCCGGCTTGTGCGTAGCTACGTTCTGCTGCACGGAATTGTCATTCCACTTTGTGGAAACATCCACAGTGGCGGCGACGGGTGCACTGTGGGGGAGTGCGCCCTTGACGGCGCGAGGGCGGGAGTGAAGACTCCTTCAACAGAACGTTGAATTCTGTGACGTGAGAGTTTCCGAACGTTTCTGACAGATGACCGGAGTGCACGGGAGAGAGGGGTCCGGGTGTCCGAGGCCGAACTGTTGCTGCGCTCGACGCGCGTCATCACTGGCGAGGGGACGCGCTCCGCGGCCGTCGCGGTGGCGGACGGCGTCATCACGGCCGTCCTGCCGTACGACGCCCCCGTTCCCGAGGGCGCCCGCCTGGAGGACTTCGGCGACGACGTCCTGCTGCCCGGCCTGGTCGACACGCACGTGCATGTCAACGACCCCGGCCGCACCCACTGGGAGGGCTTTTGGACCGCCACCCGCGCGGCGGCGGCCGGCGGCATCACCACCCTCGTCGACATGCCCCTGAACTCCCTGCCGCCGACCACGACGGTCGAGCACCTCCGCGTCAAGAGGGAGGTCGCCGCGGACAAGGCGCACATCGACGTCGGCTTCTGGGGCGGCGCCCTGCCCGACAACGTCAAGGACCTGCGGCCCCTGCACGACAGCGGGGTCTTCGGCTTCAAGGCGTTCCTCTCCCCGTCCGGCGTGGACGAGTTCCCGCACCTCGACAGGGACGGCCTGGCGCGATCCCTGGCCGAGATCGCCGGCTTCGACGGCCTGCTGATCGTGCACGCGGAGGACCCGCATCACCTGGACGCGGCCCCGCAGCGGGGCGGCCCCCGGTACGCGGACTTCCTCGCCAGCCGCCCGCGCGGCGCCGAGGACACCGCCGTCGCGCACCTCGTCGCCCAGGCCCGGCGGCTCCACGCACGCGTGCACGTCCTGCACCTCTCCTCGAGCGACGCGCTCCCGCTGATCGCCGCCGCCAAGGCCGACGGCGTCCGGATCACCGTGGAGACCTGCCCGCACTATCTGACCCTGACGGCAGAGGAAGTGCCCGACGGGGCCAGCGAGTTCAAGTGCTGCCCGCCCATCCGCGAGGCCGCCAACCAGGACCTGCTGTGGCAGGCCCTCGCCGACGGCACGATCGACTGCGTGGTCACCGACCACTCGCCGTCCACCGCCGACCTGAAGACCGGCGACTTCGCGACCGCGTGGGGCGGCATCTCCGGCCTCCAGCTCAGCCTCTCGGCGGTCTGGACCGAGGCGCGCAGACGGGGGCACGGCCTCGAGGACGTCGTGCGGTGGATGTCCACGCGGACGGCCGCCCTCGTGGGCCTCGACCGCAAGGGCGCGATCGAGGCGGGCCGGGACGCCGACTTCGCCGTCCTCGCCCCCGACGAGACCTTCACCGTCGACCCGGCGGCACTCCAGCACCGCAACCGCGTCACGGCGTACGCCGGAAGAACCCTCCACGGCGTCGTGAAGTCCACCTGGCTGCGGGGTGAACGCATCGTCGCCGACGGCGAGTTCACCCCGCCGAAGGGCCGGCTGCTCACCCGCGGCGCCTGACGCCGGCGCGCCGCCGGACGCCCGCACCCGCACCGCGACCTCCGCACCCGCACCGCGACCCCGCCGCGGCCGACTCCCGAAAGGCAGATCTGATCACCGTGACGGCGACGACGAGTTTCACCGGCGACGCGAACCCCTACGGAGGCGGCGACCCGTACGCGGACTACCGCACCGCCGACTTCCCCTTCACCCGGTACGTCGACCTCGCGGACCGGCGGCTCGGCGGCGCGGTCGTCGCCGCCAACGACGAGTTCTTCGCCCAGCGCGAGAACCTGCTGCTGCCCGGGCCGGCCGAGTTCGACCCGGAGCACTTCGGGCACAAGGGCAAGATCATGGACGGCTGGGAGACCCGCCGCCGCCGCGGCGCCTGTGCCGACTCCCCGTGGCCGACCGCCGACGACCACGACTGGGCGCTCGTCCGTCTCGGCGCGCCCGGCGTGATCCGGGGCATCGTCGTCGACACGGCCCACTTCCGCGGCAACCACCCGCAGGCGGTGTCGGTCGAGGGCGCGTCGGTGGCGGGCTCGCCGTCGCCGCAGGAGCTCCTCGGGGACGACGTGAAGTGGACCACGCTGGTCCCGCGCACGCCGGTGGGCGGCCATGCGGCGAACGGTTTCTCCGTGGCGACCGAGCAGCGCTTCACGCATCTGCGGGTCAACCAGCACCCCGACGGCGGCATCGCCCGCCTGCGCGTGTACGGCGAGGTCGTCCCCGACCCCGGGTGGCTGGCGGTGCTCGGCGCCTTCGACGTGGTCGCCCTGGAGAACGGCGGCCGGGTCGAGGACGCCTCCGACCTCTTCTACTCGCCGGCCTCCCACACCATCCAGCCGGGCCGCTCCCGCAAGATGGACGACGGCTGGGAGACCCGCCGCCGCCGCGACCGGGGCAACGACTGGATCCGCTACCGGCTTGCCGCCCAGGCGCGGATCCGCGCGCTGGAGATCGACACCGCGTACCTGAAGGGCAACAGCGCCGGCTGGGCCTCGGTGTCGGTCAAGGACGGCGACGACGGCGGATGGACCGAGATCCTGCCGCGCACCCGCCTGCAGCCCGACGCCAACCACCGCTTCGTCCTGCCGGAACCCGTGGTCGGGACGCACGCGCGCGTGGACATCTATCCGGACGGCGGCATCTCCCGCCTGCGCCTGTTCGGCTCCCTGACGGAGGAGGGCGCGAGCCGCCTCACGGCCCGCCACCAGGAGCTGGGCGGCTGACCGGGTCCCGTCCTGAGCGGATTTTCCCGGACAAACCGGAACACTTCCTCCGCCTTTCGCGTTCTCCCGGTGTGACCCTTCAGCAAGAGATCGTCGGCAGCGCCATGCAGATGGCGGTCGTCACCCTGCAGCCCGGCCAGAGCGTGTACTGCGAGGCCGGGAAGTTCCTCTTCAAGACGACGAACGTGACCATGGAGACCCGCCTGGGCGGCCCGTCCGGCGGCGCCCGGCAGCCGCAGGGCGGGGGCGGTGGCGGTGGCCGCATGGGCGGGATGCTGCGCCAGGCGATGGGCACCGCCGTGCAGGTCGGCCAGCGCGCGCTCGCGGGCGAGTCGCCGGCCTTCCAGTACTTCGGCGTGAGGGGCGGCGAGGGCACCGTCGGCTTCGCCGGCGTGCTCCCCGGTGAGATGCGCGCCCTGGAGCTGGACGGCACGCGCGCGTGGTTCGCCGAGAAGGACGCCTTCGTGGCCGCCGAGTCCAGCGTCGACTTCGGCATCGCCTTCCAGGGCGGCCGCACCGGCATGAAGGGCGGCGAGGGCTTCGTCCTGGAGAAGTTCACCGGCCACGGAACGGTGATCATCGCGGGCGCCGGCAACTTCATCGACCTCGATCCGGCCGACTTCGGGGGCCGCATCGAGGTGGACACCGGTTGCGTGGTCGCCTTCGAGGACGGCATCCGCTACGGCGTCCAGCGCGTCGGCGGCCTCGACCGCCAGGGGATGATGAACGCGGTGTTCGGCGGCGAGGGCCTCTCCCTGGCCACGCTGGAGGGCAGCGGCCGGGTCATCCTGCAGTCCCTCACCATCGAGAGCCTCGCGAACGCCCTCCGCAAGGCCCAGGGCGGCGACAAGCAGGGGCCGACGGGCGGACTGTTCTCGACGGACGCCGGCTGACCCGGGGCGGCGCCCGCGCGACGTCGGTCGACGGCCGTCGTCCTTCGGTAGGGGATCGCCGTCGGCGGGAAGGCGTTCGGGTCTCTCCGTGCGTAGATTCGCGGACCATGTTGCCGGACCACGCGGCCGACGCCGACGCCGACACCCGGCGCGCCCACGAGGCGGACCTGCCGGACGGGAGACCTCGGACCTGACACGGCCGGACGGGCGAAGACGATCGGGGCGAAGGCCGCGGGCGGCGGTGGCGCACCACGGATTCGGGCGACGGTCCACAACCGCGCTCTCTCGCCGCGGCGGCCTCCGTCCGGTGCCCGCCGCGAGGGGGTCGGTCGCAGCTCAGGCGGTCCCGAGGGCCGCCGGGATCTCCGCGAGCCGTACCGCCCGGCGTTCTCGCCGGGACACCTCGCAGGCCTCGGCGATGCGCAGGGCCTGCAGGGCCTCGCGGCCGTCGCACGGGTTGGCGCGGCCGCCTCGGACGACGTCCACGAAGGCGTTCAGCTCCGCCGTGTAAGCGGGTTCGAAGCGTTCCAGGAAACCCGTCCACGGCTTGTCCGCGGCCGGCGGACCGGTGGGTTCGGTGGACGCGATCGGCGTGCGGTCGTCCAGGCCCACGACGATCTGGTCCAGCTCCCCGGCCAGCTCCATGCGGACGTCGTAACCCGCTCCGTTCAGCCGTGTCGCCGTCGCGGTGGCGAGGGTGCCGTCGTCGAGGGTGAGGACCGCGGCCGCCGTGTCCACGTCCCCCGCCTCGCGGAACATCGCGGGACCGGCGTCGGACCCGGCCGCGTACACGTCCGCCACCTCGCGCCCGGTCACCCAGCGCAGGCAGTCGAAGTCGTGGATGAGGGCGTCCCGGTAGATCCCGCCGGACACCGGCAGCCAGGCGGCCGGCGGCGCCGACTCGTCGGAGGTCAGCGCCCGCACCGTGTGCAGCCGTCCGAGCCGTCCCGAGCGCACCGCCTCGCGGGCCCCCGTGTACCCCGCGTCGAAGCGGCGCTGGAAGCCCATCTGGAGGATCGTTCCGGCGTTCTCGACCTCGGCTATCGCCTGTAAGGTCCCCGCCAGATCCAGCGCGATCGGCTTCTCGCAGAAGACCGGGAGCCCGGAGCGTGCTGCCCGACCGATCAGTTCGGCGTGGGCCGAGGTGGCCGTCGTGATGACCACGGCGTCCACGCCCCAGCGGAAGATCTCGTCCACCCCGGGGGCGGCCGTCTCTCCCAGCCGCAGCGCGAGCTCCTGGGCCCGCCCGTGGTCGGCGTCCGTCAGGATGAGGGATCCGACCTCGCGGTGACGGCTGAGTGTGTTCGCATGAATGGTGCCTATGCGGCCCGTCCCGATGACCCCGATGCGCATGGAACCAAAGTGACGTCGCAGGCAGCACCCTGTCAATGCGCATGTCCGGACAATCGAACTGCACAACTTCCCGTCAACCGGTCGCGGAGCTACGCTCGGGCCGTGCCGAAACCAGGAGTGGACCCGACCGTGCAGCTGGAACTACGTGTGGACCGCAGTTCCCCGGTGCCGTTGTACTTCCAGCTCGCCCAGCAGCTGGAGGCCGCGATCGAGCACGGCTCGCTCACCCCCGGCAGCCTGCTGGGCAACGAGATCGAGCTCGCCGCACGGCTCGGCCTGTCCCGGCCGACCGTCCGCCAGGCGATCCAGTCGCTCGTCGACAAGGGGCTGCTGGTGCGCCGCCGAGGCGTCGGCACGCAGGTCGTGCACAGCCAGGTCAAGCGCCCGCTGGAGCTCAGCAGCCTCTACGACGACCTGGAGGCGGCAGGGCAGCGCCCGGCGACGACGGTCCTGGCCAACACCGTGCTGCCGGCGTCCGCGGAGGTGGCGGCAGCGCTCGGGGTGGCCGAGGGCAGCGACGTCCACCGCGTGGAACGGCTGCGGCTGGCGCACGGCGAGCCGATGGCGTACCTGTGCAACCACCTGCCCTCGGGCCTGCTCGACCTCGACACCGCACAGCTCCAGGCCACCGGCCTCTACCGCCTGATGCGGGCCGCCGGGATCACCCTGCACAGCGCCCGCCAGTCCATCGGCGCCCGCGCCGCCACCGCGGACGAGGCCGAGCGGCTCGCCGAGGACCGCGGCGCCCCGCTGCTGACCATGCAGCGCACCACCTTCGACGACACCGGGCGCGCGGTGGAGTTCGGCGACCACATCTACCGTCCGACCCGCTACTCCTTCGAGTTCCAGCTGCTCGTGCGCCCCTGAGTGACCCTGCGCGCCCCGCGCGCCCCGGACACGGACCGCGGCCGTGACCGCCGGTGCAGCCGTGACGTGACGGCGGTGACACGGGTGAAGCGCGCGACGTCTGACGTCCGTGACGCTGTGAACCCCGTCACCCCGGCTCGCCGACGGCGAGGACCGCCCCGACGACCCCCGCCACGAGCTGGGGCGTCGCGCGCGAGCCCGTCGCCGCGCCCCCGCGTCCGCCGGGCGGCCGCCGTCGGCGAAGGCCACACGCCGTCGTCGCCCGGCTCGGCAGCCGAGGTGAGGGTGAGGCAGAATCGGCGACGATGAGCACCTACGGCAACTTCAGCGCCCCCATCGGCTCCCGCCGCGCCCCCGCACTCCGCACGGTGGGCACCAGGGAGCGCCGCTCGCACCTCACCGCGCCACGGGTGCCCACCGTGGGCATCGACATCGGCGGCACCAAGGTGATGGCGGGCGTCGTCGACGCCGACGGCAACATCCTGGAGAAGGTCCGCACCGAGACGCCGGACAAGTCGAAGAGCCCGAAGGTTGTGGAGGACACGATCGTCGAACTGGTCCTGGACCTGTCCGACCGCCACGACGTGCACGCCGTCGGCGTGGGCGCGGCGGGCTGGGTCGACGCCGACCGCAACCGTGTGCTGTTCGCGCCCCATCTGTCCTGGCGCAACGAACCCCTCAGGGACCGCCTCTCCGGTCGCCTCGCGGTGCCCGTCCTCGTCGACAACGACGCCAACACCGCCGCCTGGGCGGAGTGGCGCTTCGGCGCGGGCCGCGGCGAGGACCACCTCGTCATGATCACCCTCGGCACCGGCATCGGCGGCGCGATCCTCGAGGACGGCCAGGTCAAGCGCGGCAAGTACGGCGTGGCCGGCGAGTTCGGCCATATGCAGGTGGTGCCCGGCGGCCACCGCTGCCCGTGCGGCAACCGCGGTTGCTGGGAGCAGTACAGCTCGGGCAACGCCCTGGTCAGGGAGGCCAAGGAGCTGGCCGCCGCCGACTCGCCGGTGGCCTACGGGATCATCGAGCACGTCAAGGGGCAGATCGGGGACATCAGCGGCCCCATGATCACCGAGCTGGCCCGCGAGGGCGACGCCATGTGCATCGAGCTGCTCCAGGACATCGGCCAGTGGCTGGGCGTCGGCATCGCCAACCTCGCCGCCGCCCTGGACCCGTCCTGCTTCGTGATCGGCGGCGGCGTCTCGGCCGCCGACGACCTGCTGATCAGCCCCGCGCGGGACGCGTTCAAGCGCCAGCTCACCGGCCGCGGCTACCGCCCCGAGGCCCGCATCGTGCGCGCCCAGCTCGGCCCCGAGGCCGGCATGGTCGGCGCCGCGGACCTGGCCCGTCTGGTGGCCCGCCGCTTCCGGCGCGCCAAGCGCCGCCGCGTGGAGCGCTACGAGCGCTTCGAACGGTTCACTGAGGCGGCCCGCCGCACCCAGGACACGGCCTGACGGCTGTGTCGCCTTCCGCCCGGGGCACGGCCTGACGGCTGTGTCGCCTTCCGCCCGGGGCACGGCCCGACGGCTGTGTCACCCTCCGCCCAGGACATCGCATGACCCCGGTACCGCCGCCGCCCCGCACGACCTCGGACACCGCATGACAGCGCCGCTGCCCCGCCAGGCCGCTTCCTCGGGCGAGCCGCCCCGCCCGCCGGAGGACCGCCGGCACATGATCCGCCGCCGGGCGCTCACCCTGCTGATCATCGTGCTGCTCATCGGCGTCCCGGCCGGCTACCTGGTGATCTCCGCCGATCAGAGCCGCAGCAGCGGCAAGGACAAGGAGGCGAAGTACTCGGCGACCGGCCTGACCGAGGGCTGGCCCTCGAAGGTGCAGCGCCGCCTCTACCAGGTGCCGGTCCCGCACCCCGCCAACAAGGTCGCCTACTACGAGACGAACAACTGGAAGACCAGCCGGCTCTATGTGCAGTTCCAGACCACGCAAGCCGGCCTCGACCAGTTCCTCGCGGAGATCGGCGTCGGCCGGGACGACCTGAAGAAGGGCGACATCGCCATCAGCGCCCGCGACCAGCAGATCACCGGCTGGAAGTTCAGCGGCCCCGGCTCGCGTCCGGGGGACGACTTCGGCATCGTCCTCGAGCGGAAGAACCCGCAGCCGACGCTGGACATCGTCGTGAACACCGGAAACGCGGTCTTCCCGTTCGTGTACGTCGTCTCCCGCACGGTCCCCTGACCCGGCTCCCGGAGCCCGCCCGGCGCCCCGGCCGGACCCGACGGGGTGACCGGCCGGCCGCCCGGGGCCGATTGTCAGACCCCGCCCGTAGAGTCGAAGACGACTGATCCGACAGGCGGGCGGGAGGTGGACACCCGGCATGAGCGTCATGGCCGACGGGACGGCGGCTGCCGAGCCCGGTTCCGTCTCCGTCTCCGTGCGGCTCGCCGCCGTCTTCCTGCCCGCGCCCCTCCCGCGCGAGGGCCGCGTCGCCTTCTGGGACCCGGCAGGCGACGCGCTGCCCGCCGCGGCGGACGCGGAACACACGGAGCTCACCGTCGTCCGGCGTCATGGCGCCACGATCCGCCGCAGGCAGACCCCCGCCCTGTCCCTGCCGATCGACGCTGCGCTCCCGCTGCTCGTGCGCGCCCGACACGACCCCGCCGCCCACCCGGCGACCGCCTGCTGGGGCGCGGCCGCGCTGCACGCGCTGCGGCTCGCCGCCCGCGGCCGCCTCCTGCCCGGCCTGACGCCCGCCGGGCACGACGCCTGGCGCGCGGGTCCGCTGGACCCGCAGGACATCGCGCACCTGCGCGCGGTCGCCGCCGCCCTCCCGCACGAGGGTCACGCCGTGCCGCTTCCCGGCTCCGGCCCGCTCCTGCTGCCCCGGCCCGAGCCTCTGATGCGCTCCTTCCTCGACGCGGTGGCGGACACCCTGCCCCGCACCCCGGCCGCGCCGCATGCCTGCGGCAGGCCCTTCGCGGACCGCCGGCCCCAGCGGCTGCCCGGCGCCCACGACTGGGCCGCGGAAGTCGCCGCCGGCATGGACGCGGGCGTGCGGATCTCGCTGCGCCTCGACCTGTCGGCGTACGCCATGTTCGACGCGCCCGGCGGCGACGGCCACGGCGGGGCGCGGGTGCGCAGCGCCGGCGCGGCGATCGTCCAGGTGCACAGCCTCGCGGACCCGACCCTGGTGACGGACGCGGCCGCGCTGTGGGCGGGCGAGGCCGACGCGGCCTTCGGGGCACGCGCACGCGTGGACGCGGCCCTCGCCGTGCGGCGCGCGGCCCGCGTGTGGCCTCCCCTCGCCCGGCTCGCCGAGCAGGACGCGCCGGACGTCCTGGCCCTCTCCGAGGACGAGCTGGGCGACCTGCTCGGCGTGGCCGCCACCAGGCTCGCCGCGGCCGGGGTCGCCGTTCACTGGCCCCGGGACCTCGCACAGGACCTCAGCGCGGCCGCCGTGGTGCGCCCGGCGCCCGGCTCCGCGACCGACGGCGGGGGCTTCTTCGAGGGCGAGGAACTGCTGCAGTTCCGCTGGCAGCTGGCGCTCGGCGGCGACCCGCTCAGCGAGGCGGAGATGGACGCCCTGGCGGAGGCCCACCGCCCGGTGGTGCGGCTGCGCGACCAGTGGGTGCTGGTCGATCCGGCGCTCGTGCGCAAGGCCCGCAAACGCGAACTGGGCCTGCTGGACCCGGTCGACGCCCTGTCCGTCGCCCTCTCCGGAGTGGCCGAGGTCGACGGCGAGACCGTCGAGGCGGTCCCGGTCGGCGCCCTGGCAGCCCTGCGCGACCGTCTCACCGCCGGGGTGCGGCCCGCCGAGCCGCCCGCCGGTCTGCACGCCGTCCTGCGTGACTACCAGCTGCGCGGCCTGGCCTGGCTGGACCTCATGACCTCCCTCGGCCTCGGCGGCTGTCTCGCCGACGACATGGGCCTCGGCAAGACGATCACCGTCATCGCCCTGCATCTGAAGCGGGCCCGCACCGAGCCCACGCTGGTGGTGTGCCCGGCCTCCCTGCTGGGCAACTGGCAGCGCGAGATCAACCGCTTCGCGCCCGGCGTGCCCGTCCGCCGCTTCCACGGCCCCGACCGCAGCCTGGACGGGCTGTCCGGCGGCTTCGTCCTCACCACGTACGGCACGATGCGGTCGGCGGCCCCGGCGCTTGCCGGGCAGCCCTGGGGCATGGTCGTCGCGGACGAGGCGCAGCACGTGAAGAACCCCTACTCGGCGACGGCGAGGGCGCTGCGCACGATCCCGACGTCCGCGCGCGTGGCCCTGACCGGCACCCCCGTGGAGAACAACCTGTCCGAGCTCTGGGCGCTGCTCGACTGGACGACACCCGGGCTCCTCGGCCCCCTGAAGTCCTTCCGCGCCCGGCACGCGCGCGCAGTGGAGAACGGCGAGGACGACCAGGCGGTGGAGCGCCTCGCCCGGCTGGTCCGCCCGTTCCTCCTGCGCCGCAAGAAGTCCGACCCCGGCATCGTGCCCGAGCTGCCGCCCAAGACGGAGACCGACCACCCGGTCCCGCTCACCCGCGAACAGGCCGCCCTCTACGAGGCGGTGGTCCGCGAGTCCCTGCTGGCCATCGAGACGGCGGACGGCATCGCCCGCCGCGGTCTGGTGCTGAAACTCCTCGGCGCGCTGAAGCAGATCTGCGACCACCCCGCCCTCTACCTCAAGGAGGACGGCGCCTCCGTCGGGGACGCCCTGGCCGCCCGCTCCGGCAAACTCGCCCTGCTGGACGAGCTGTTGGACACCCTCCTCGCGGAGGACGGCTCGGCCCTCGTCTTCACCCAGTACGTCGGCATGGCCCGTCTGATCACCGCCCACCTCACCGCCCGCGCCGTACCCGTCGACCTGCTGCACGGCGGGACTCCGGTGCCGGAGCGGGAACGGATGGTGGACCGCTTCCAGAGCGGCGCGACCCCGGTCCTCGTGCTGTCCCTGAAGGCCGCCGGCACCGGCCTCAACCTGACGCGCGCGGGGCACGTCGTGCACTTCGACCGCTGGTGGAACCCGGCGGTGGAGGAACAGGCCACCGACCGCGCCTACCGCATCGGCCAGACCCAGCCGGTCCAGGTGCACCGTCTCATCACCGAGGGCACGGTCGAGGACCGCATCGCCGAGATGCTCCAGGTCAAGCGTGCTCTGGCCGACGCGATCCTCGGCTCCGGAGAGTCGGCCCTGACCGAACTCACGGACCGTGAACTCACCGACCTGGTCAGGCTGCGGAGACAGGCGTGATGAGCGAACCGCGCAAGAGCACCGGGCCGGCCGACGAGGCGCGCCGAGCGCTGCGGGCGGCCCGGGAGCGGCAACAGGAGCAGACCGCGCGGCAGCCCGCGCCGGAGCAGCCCGCCGAGCCACGCACGGACCGGCCCGACCGTCCCGCGGCCCCTGCCGCGCCCCGGCCGGCCGACGCCGCCCGTGCCGCCCTGCGCCGGACCCCGCAGCCCGCTCCCACCACGGCCGACCCGGGTTCCGAGGCCGCCGCCGACCCCGTCGACGCCTCGGGTTCCGCGACCGGCACCGGTCCGGTGACCGCGACCGGTCCGGTGACCGGTACCCGTCCGTCCGCCGAGTCGGTGGCCGGACCGGGGCGCGCGCCCGGCGCCCGCCCCGAGGCCGCCCCCGGTCCGACGGCCGGACCGCGCGCCGAGGCCGGTCCGCGCTCCGAGGCCGGTCCGCGCTCCGAGGCCGGCTCGGGTTCCGCGTCCGGCATCCCGCCTGCGGGCGGCTCCGCACCGGTGGGCGACGCCGCCGCCGATGTCGCGGGGGCGGC